>NZ_JBFAJR010000001.1:0-135326 GCF_040655295.1 Streptomyces sp. NPDC050448
CGCTGTTGAGTTCTCAAGGAACGGACGCTTCCTTTGTACTCACCCTCTCGGGCTTTCCTCCGGGCTTTCGTTCTTGCGTTTCCGACTCTATCAGAGTCGGTCTCGCTTGCTTTCCAGGTCCTTCGCTTTCGCGTTTTCCCTTTCCGGCGATTCCAACCTTACCAGATTCTTTCCGCTCCGTTTCCGGAGTGGGATTGAATTCGGTGGCCGTTGGGGGCCTTTGCCTTTCGGCGTTCCACCACTTTAGCGCTTATCCCCTTGCGGCTCATAATCGAGCCACCGGATTCGAATTCGGGCATGCCGAAATCGACCCCGCCAGGGGTAAGTCGTAGGTAGTGGGTTGGCCGCTCCGGGGGTCTGCTGATGGCAGTGCCCCGTTCAAGCGGCTCGGGCTACGTTAGGCGTCCACCAAGGTCGAGTCAAGTTGAGCGGCGGCGTGGCGCGTGGGCGCGATACGGGCTCACCGTCGGGTCGTGGGTGATCCAGTAGCGGTAGGGGTGGCCCGCGCCGGCGCCGCCGACTCCGGTGCGGGGGCCGTTGCTCACCAGGTCGGGCGGGGTGGCGGTGCCCGTCAGGAGTGCCAAGGGGGAATCGGGGCCGGCGCAGAGGTCTGCGCCGTCCAAGGAGCGGTCCACCGCCAGGGCCGTGGCCAGGCGGGCCGGCCCTTTGGCCAGTTCCCTGTCACTTCTGGCTGAAACTCGACGTTTGCGGGCCAGGTCGGCGCCCTCAGTGATCTCACCCGCGCGCAGCAGGACCCCGCTCGCGTGGCCGGGCGGGCCGCACACCAGGTTGAGGCTGAACCACATGCCATAGGTAACTCACTAGGCATGTATGTCGTTGGTCCGGCAGCATCGGTAAAGCGACGGCAAGCAGGAGACAGACAGTGCGAGCGATCATCTACGCCAGGCTCAGCCCCACCCCGAGGGGCGAGGAATCCAAGGGCGGGAACCTGACACAACAGGTCGAGCTGAGTCAGGCGCTGTGCGACCGGAGGGGCTGGTCAGTCGTAGCCACGATCGTTGAGAAGGACACGTCGGCTTCGACGAAGCGGGGTACCAAGCGGAGCGCCGAGTGGGAGCGCGTCAAGGCTCTGGTGGAGGACGGCAAGGCAGACGCCATCGTGTCCCGCCACTACGACCGTATGTACCGCACCCCCTGGGATCTTGAAGACCTGGTGGACCTGGCTGAGGCGACCGGCGTCACGCTGGCCGCCGCGCAGGCTCAGGGAGTGCTCGACCTGTCCACGCCGTCCGGCCGCCTCGCTGCTCGCATCGGCGCTGTGGTGGCTCGCAACGAGACCGAGATGCGAGTAGAACGCCAGGTACTCGGACACCAGCGGCGCAGGGAGTCGGGGAGGCCCTTCTGGAGTACTCGCCCCTTCGGCTTCGAGCGGGACGGCAGGCACCGAGAGGCAGAGGCGGAAGCCCTGCGGCAGGCGTACCGGGATGTCCTGGCTGGCGTCACCCTCTGGTCCATCGCGAAGGACTGGAACACGCGTGGACTGCTCTCGCCACACGGCAAGGAGTGGCGCAGCTCGAACCTTCGGGTCGTCCTCTTGAAGCCGCGGAACGCGGGAATCCAGACGTACTCGCAGTGGGTCGAGAAGCCGGACGGGATGCGCGTGCGGCGGACCGAGGAGACCGGGGCGGGCAACTGGGAGGCGATCGTCTCCGAGGGCATATTCCGTGCCCTGGTCCGCCACCTGAGCGACCCCGAGCGCAACACGGGTGGCGGCGGCAAGCGCAAGGCCCTGTTGTCTGGCGTGGCCCGCTGCTCGAAGTGCCAGTCAGTCGTCACCCAAGGGTGGAGCAAGAAGAACGCAGCGGGAGAGCGGTACCGCATCTACACCTGTTCGGGTGGCCGGTGCATCACCTGCCCGGCGGACCCGCTGGACTCCTTCGTGGTCAGGAAGGTCATCGACAGGGCCGAGGAATGGAACGCGGCACCGGCCACGGATGCCGCAGACGAGGAGCTAGAGGCCGAACTGCTGGCCGAGGAGGCGGCCGCATCCGAGAGGCGCACCGCCCTGGCGGAGATGTTCGCCGTAGGAGACATCGACGCGTCGACCCTGCGGACGGGCATCGGCAGGTGTGACGCCGAGTTGACCAAGATCCGGGCCGAGCTGGCAGACCTGGCATCGCAGCGGGTGCGCGTCGACCTGGGCGACATCGAGTACCTGTGGGAGGAACTGGACTACGAGGACCCCGACCGCGTCGACTACGTGCGGACCGTCGTCATGCAGGTCTGCGAGCGAGTCGAGCTGATGCCGCGCGGTCGAGGGGTCCGGTCTTTCAAGGGCGAGCACTGTCGGATCACGTTCCGGAACCCCTGAGATCCGCTCCCTGAGGGCTGAGCCGGCGGTCGCGCTCACCGAGTACGGGCCCTGTCTGACGAGAGTCGGGCGGGGCCCCTCGTCATGCCCGCGAGGGAGGGCCGGGACATCCCTCAGGGCATCTGTTCGCCCTCTCTCTCCTCAGTTCATGCAACAACGTGCATGAGTCACCTTCGTGCATGGACGGCTGCGAGTGGCCCCCGTACGGTCGTCTCACGCGGCCCAACCGGGCCGCCAGGTCAAGGGGGTTCCGCATGGCACGCGAAGAACTGACTCGACTCACTGGCAACGGCAACGGCACGTGTGGAGAGGATGACTGCCCGAACGTCTACCGCACCGCGTCCGGCTCCCTCGTGGTTCAGGGCGATGTGTCCGACGCCTTCACTCCCCCGCAGGGGGAAGGGCTCGTGGACATCCCCGAGAGTGTTCTTCGGGAGGCCGTTCGTGCTCTTGGATGGTGAGGAGTGGCGGGCGATGCTCCGCGGCTTCCGGTCGGAAGCGTGGCGGCTGGAGACCCTGCCCCAGTACCTCGTACCGCAGGAGTCGGACGAACTCGCAGCCTTCAGGGCAGGCAAGCGCGTCGACCCGGACACCTACTCGTCGGCGTACACGGAAGACCTGAAGCGGCTGCGCGGCGAGGGAAGGAGCAAGGGGCGAGTGCACGTCCTGACTCGACCGCTCTCCGAGTACCTGCGCTTCGAGTTCTCCCGGTACTACGCCCCGCACGTGCTCGCTGGGGAGGACATCCGCATCCTTGACGTGACCGAGCGAGAGAACCCGTTGCCGGATGCCGAGGACTTCTGGATGTTCGACCGCTCGACGGTTGTTCTCATGAAGTACGAGGACGACGGAACGCAGATCGGCCGGGAGCTGTACGAGGGTGACCCTGCGCCGTTCATCGAGTGGCAGCGCATCGCCGTTGCCGAGTCGGTTCCCTTCCTGGAGTACGCGGAGCGCGTGACGGAGTGACGTTCGAAGCTGAGCAGCTCGGCGAGTCTGGTACCGAACTCGCCTCTCTGCTCCGGGACCTGCGCAAGCGAGCCGGCCTCTCAGGGGACCGGCTCGCGGCGCGCTGCAACATGTCCCAGTCGAAGGTGTCCCGCATCGAAAACGGCCGGACACGGCCGTCCCTGGTCGACGTCGAGCAGATCTTGCGCGCGCTGGACGCTCCGCGGGAACTGCCCTTACACGAAGGAAGGAGGACCGGTTCAGGGAGCTCTCCCGTGTGGTGCTGCTACTTGGCCCGCCTGGCCAAGTAGCGCGCACAGTCATACGTCAGTGGAACCAGACGACGAGACGTACGTTCTCCGCGCCGTGGACTTCACTGAGTATGCGCATGACGCGCCAGACCCGGCCCCAGTCGGTGTCGATCCCTGCGGCTGAGGCGCGGGTTCGTGTGCCTGAAGCGTTGGTTTCCTGCCAGTCCGTGGTGTCAAGCTCGGCCCAGGTCAGCCAGGTGGTCCCGTGCACATCGTGGGGGCCGCCGTAGCCGGCGAACTCACCTCGTAGCCCATCCGAGGCGTCGTCCGGGAAGCCACGACCTTCCGCCAGGGGACGGAAGCCGTAGGAGTTTCGGATTCCGAAGAGGCAGGCCAGGCCGTCGTAGGCGTTGCCCCTGTTGAGGAGGAAGAGATCGATGCCGACCTCCCATACGGAGTCCTCGTCTTCGGGTCCCCATAGGCGGGCCCCCGGCCGGCATTCGATCATTCCGCTGACGTCGGTAGACATGGAGGGATCCTGCCTGCGCAGGCCAGGGGCCAGCACTTCCTTTTCCCGCGCGTGCGTACGCGGCCCGGTCGTCCAGTTGTGACTTAGCGCCGCAGTTGGCCCATCCTGACAGCTGCAACGCAAATTCCAAGACACCGCTGACCTGCCGAGATCCCTTAAGAGACGATGGCTGGAGCAGTCGGCCGCGGCGGGGCACCGTGTGGCGTCAGGTAGTCCCACGTTGCTGCCGTGCGGTGAGCTCGGCCGCTTCGAGCCAGGCGGTGTACCAGCGGGCGAAAGTGACCGGCCTCCCGCCGTCATCGAGCAGCGGGACGAGGTCGGCATCGTCTGCGCGGCAGTCGGACCAGATGGTTCCGCGGTGGGTGCCGCTGACGATCAGCCACTCCCTCTGGGCGCAGCCGATGTGAGAGATGACGATGGCCCCGGCGGTGCGCTCCGGGGCGAACATCACGGCATCCCAGCGTTCGTCCCATGCCTCGATGGCGTCGTCGAAGTCCTCGATCTCCTCGAACTCCTCTTCCTCGGGACGTTCGGCAAGGAGTGCGTCGAGGAGCTCAGGGTCAGGGCCGTGGTCAGGAAAGGGCTGGACGAGCATGGCCAGGTCAGCCAGATCGGCGCCGTCACCTTCCCAACGCCAGCGGCCTTGCACGCGACGCACGGGGAAGAGCCCGTAAGCGGGACCCGCGCCGCCAGCACCCACGCACGCGAGAAAGTCCCGGTATTCCTCCGGCAACCGCACACCCACCTGCGCTTCGAGCTCGGCAAGTGCGTCGTCCGTCAGCGGAGCTTCCAAGACCCACCGGTGCCCGAGCGAACCGAACACCTGGCCGCTCGCCGGCTGGGCACCCAACGCGGCAACACGCTGACGCACGCCGTTCCACAGTTGATCAACCATGCGCTGACCGTACGCGGAGCCAGCGACAACGAACCCGGCCGGGCTCTTGCATGCCGCTAGGCCAACTACGACACTCAGCGGGCCAGGTAGACCGCTAAGTCTCACCCACCCTTGCGGCCCGAGTCGGCGCACGTCGGCAGCCATGCAAGCGGCAAGGAGCGCGCCACACGCCACGCTCGCGAGCGATCACCCGTCTTCTGACCCAACGCCGCGTCAACTCGCTGGTAAGCCGCGAGCAAGGCGCACAGCGGCTCAGGCTCCGGCGGACGGCTTGGCCCTTGGACTAAGTCGGTACGCCGAGACCGTCGGATCGTCGGCGAGGTAGAAGCGATGCTGCCAGTCGTGGGCTTTGCTTACGCCCACCCGAGGGCCCATCCGGATGAGCACAGCGGGTACCGGCTCGCCTTCGGACAGCATGACCGCGGTACCCGTAAGGAGGTCTGCGCCGTTGTGCTCTGCTGTGATGCCGAGTGCCTGGCCGAGGTTCCCCGGACCGCGGGCCAGACGTGCGCTCTCGACCCTTTCCCCTCGTCGCTGGCGTGCCAGGTCTTCCCCCTCGATGACCCTGCCTGCCCGGATGAGGACACCCGAGGCGATGCCGTCCGTTCCGGTGACGACGTTGGCGCACCAGTGGAGACCATGGGAGCGGTAGACGTAGAGGTGTCCTGCGGGGCCGAACATGGTGGCGTTGCGGGCTGTACGGCCCCGGTAGGCGTGGGAGGCTGGGTCAGCCTCACCGGAGTACGCCTCGGTCTCCGTGATGACGATGCTCACGGTACCTTCGGGGGTCTTGCAGGTGAGGACGCTCCCGAGCAGCTTGGGGGCGACCTCTTCGGCTGGGTGGGCAAGGAAGTCGATGTTCATGCTGACCGCCTTGACATGCCGTAGATGAAGTAGACGTACGCGTGCCCGGGCGGACCGAACATCGACGCGTTGCGCTCGGTGCGGCCCCGGTAGGCGTGGGAGCCCGGGTCGGCCTCGCCCTCGTACGCCTCCACCTCCGTGATGCGGAGCTCGAGGGGGCCCTCGGGTGTACGGCGGACCAGGATGCGGCCGAGGAGATCCGGGGCCACCGTGAGGACCGGCCGGTCGAAGAAGGACCGGGCCAGGGGCGTACGGTCGGGGCGCGCGCTCATCCGGTCGAGCGTAGTGGAACGCGCACGGCTGCAACCGGGGCCTAAGGTTCCGCGTTTGTCAGTGTGTATGCGACAACGGTAGTCGCACGAGCCTTCAAGGGGAGTCAGAGCATGGGGTTCAAGAAGCTGTTCGCGGCGCTGGGTGCCGGCGGTGCTTCGGTGGACACGATCATCACCGAGCCGAACGTCGTGCCGGGCGGGATCGTCCAGGGTGAGGTCCGCATCCAGGGCGGCTCCGTGGAGCAGCAGATCGAGGGCCTGTCCGTCGGCCTGCAGGCGCGGGTCGAGGTGGAGGGCGGCGACCAGGAGTACAAGCAGGACATCGTCTTCACCAAGCAGCGCCTCGGCGGTGCCTTCCAGGTGCAGCCCGGCGCGCTGCACGTGGTGCCGTTCGGGCTGGAGATCCCGTGGGAGACGCCGATCACCCACTTCGGGGGTCAGCACCTGCACGGGATGAACATCGGGGTCAGCACCGAGCTGGAGATCGCGCGTGCGGTGGACGCCGGCGACCTCGACCCGATCCACGTGCACCCGGTGCCGGCGCAGCAGGCGATCCTGGATGCTTTCCGTCAGCTCGGTTTCAGCTTCCGCAGTGCGGACATGGAGCGCGGGCACATCCGCGGGACGCGCCAGACGCTGCCCTTCTACCAGGAGATCGAGTTCCTGCCGCCGTCGCAGTACCGCGGGCTGAACCAGGTCGAGCTGACCTTCGTCTCGGACGGCCGTGAGATGGACGTCGTCCTGGAGATGGACAAGAAGTCCGGGCTGTTCACCGAGGGCAGTGACACCTACCGCTGCTTCCAGGTGGGTCTGCAGTCGTACCAGGGGACCGACTGGGCGGCGTACCTCAACCAGTGGATCGCGTCCGTGGGTTCGCAGCGCAACTGGTTCTAGGCTCGGGCCCGGTACTGGTTCGGTACTGGTTCGCGATCAGGAGGTTCAGCAGTGGCCGAGCAGAACAGGGCACCTCTTCCGCACGACTTCCACCCCAAGGTGCACGCGTTCTCCGTGGAGAGTGTGGATCTCGAGCCCGGTGGGGAGCTGGGCGACGCCCAGGTCCTGCGGGGCGGGAACGTCTCTCCGCAGCTGCGGTGGGAGGGGTTCCCGGAGGGGACGAAGAGCTTCGCGGTGACGTGCTTCGACCCGGACGCCCCGACGGGCAGCGGGTTCTGGCACTGGGTGCTCTTCGATCTGCCCGCCTCGGTCACCGAGTTGCCGGCCGGGGCGGGGAGCGGGAAGTTCGAGGGCCTGCCCGCCGGGGCCGTGCACGTACGGAACGACTACGGCACGCAGGACTTCGGCGGGGCCGCTCCGCCGGCCGGGGAGCGGCACCGGTACGTGTTCACCGTGTACGCGGTGGACCAGGAGAAGCTGGGCCCCGGGGCCGACGCCACGCCGGCGGCCGTCGGATTCCACCTGCGCTTCCACTCGTTGGGGCGGGCACAGCTGATCGGTGAGTACGAGGCTCCCGCGAGCTGATCGTTCGCCCGGCGTTTGCCCGGTCCTGGTCTAAAGACGACCAGGACCGGGCATTTTTATTGCGTTGTCCCGCGTGGCGCGCGCGGCCAGAGTGGTTGCGGGCCCTGCCGCCAGGGTGGTCGCGGGCCTGCACACGGGAGGTGGGCGAGATGCGGGACACGCTGGTGCTGAATGCGAGCTTCGAGCCGCTGTCGACGGTGACGCTGAACCGGGCTGTGGTCCTGGTGCTCCAGGACAAGGCCGTCGTCGAGCAGTCGCATCCGGAACTGCGTGTGCGCGGTGCCACCATGGATCTTCCGATGCCCCGGGTGATCAGGTTGTGCAGGTACGTCCGGGTGCCGTTCCGAAGACATGCTCCCTGGTCACGGAGGGGGGTGCTGGTCCGGGACCAGCACCGGTGCGCGTACTGCGGGAAGCGCGCGACGACCGTGGACCACGTACTGCCCCGGGCCCAGGGGGGTGGGGACACGTGGTTGAACACGGTGGCCTCCTGTGCCGAGGACAATCACCGCAAAGCGGCCCGGACTCCGGAGGAGGCGGGGATGCCGCTCCTCCGGAAGCCCTTCGTGCCGTCTCCCGCGGATGCCATGCTGCTGGCCCTGGGGGTGGGGGGCCGGGATGCGCTGCCGGAGTGGCTGGAGCGTTCCGCCTAGTCCGGCCGCATGACCGCCGGTGCGCTGGGCGACGTATTTCTGCTACGTCGCTCAGCGCAGCAGCAGTTGGACGATCGCGATGACGCCGACTGTCACGATGACCGCGCGGAGCACCGTCGGGGACAGGCGGCGGCCGACCTTGGCGCCGATCTGGCCGCCGAGGGTGGAGCCGACGGCGATCAGGAGCACGGCCGTCCAGTCGAAGTCGGCGACGAAGAGGAAGAAGACGGCCGCGATGCCGTTCACGAGGGCGGCGATGACGTTCTTGACGGCGTTGATGCGTTGCAGGTCATCGTGGAGCAGCAGCCCCATCAGGCCGAGGTAGAGAACGCCCTGGGCGGCGCCGAAGTAGCCCCCGTACGCGCTGGAGAGCAGCATTCCGAAGAGCAGGGCGGGGCCGCCGTCGGGGTGTCCGGTGTCTCCTCCGGCGGCCTCCTGGCGCTTGCGCAGGGTTGCGGCGAGCCGGGGCTGGAGGATGACGAGCACGAGGGCGAGTCCGATGAGGACGGGCACGATCGTGTCGAAGGAGTCCGACGGCAGGGTGAGGAGCAGGACGGCGCCCGCGAGGCCTCCGACGAGGGAGACGGCACCGAGCCGTATGACGCGGCCGCGCTGGCCCTGGAGCTCCTTGCGGTAGCCGATGGCGCCGCTGATGGAACCGGGCACCAGGCCGAGGGTGTTGGACACGTTGGCCGTGACCGGGGGGAGTCCGGTGGCCAGCAGCACCGGGAAGGTGATGAGGGTGCCCGAGCCGACGATGGTGTTGATCGTGCCGGCGCCGATGCCGGCGGCGAACACCGCGAGTGATTCCCAGATGGACATGGACATGGACTGGGCCATCCCCTTTGCATGAGTGAGTCGCCTCCCCGCCATGAAGGTCGAGGGGCCTCACTGATCATGCAGGAGGGGATGCCGGTCCGGGCCGGGCGGGGGTCAGTCGATCGGGGGCTGTTCGCGGCGGTCGGTGCCGTTCGTACCGTGGCCTGTGCCGTTCCCGTCGGCTCCGGCGGCCTTGCCGGAGTTCTGCGGGTTGAAGCCCGAACCGCCGCCCATGGGGCCGAAGTTGCCCATGGCTCCCGAGAGGCCCTTGAGGGCGTCTCCGATCTCGCTGGGCACGATCCAGAGCTTGTTGGCGTCGCCTTCGGCGATCTTCGGGAGCATCTGGAGGTACTGGTAGGCGAGGAGCTTCTGGTCGGCGTCTCCGGCGTGGATGGACTCGAAGACCGTACGGATGGCCTGCGCCTCACCCTCGGCACGCAGGGCCGCGGCCTTGGCCTCACCCTCGGCGCGCAGGATGGAGGACTGCTTCTCACCCTCGGCGCGCAGGATCTCGGACTGCCGGACACCTTCGGCCTGGAGGATCGCGGCGCGCTTGTCGCGGTCGGCGCGCATCTGCTTCTCCATCGAGTCCTGGATGGAGGTCGGCGGCTCGATCGCCTTGAGCTCGACGCGGTTGACGCGGATGCCCCACTTGCCGGTGGCCTCGTCGAGAACTCCGCGCAGGGCCGCGTTGATCTCCTCACGGGAGGTCAGGGTCCGCTCCAGGTCCATGCCGCCGATGATGTTGCGCAGCGTGGTGACGGTCAGCTGCTCGATGGCCTGGATGTAGCTGGCGACCTCGTACGTCGCGGCGCGGGCGTCGGTCACCTGGTAGTAGATGACCGTGTCGATGTTGACGACGAGGTTGTCCTGGGTGATGACCGGCTGGGGCGGGAAGGGCACGACCTGCTCGCGCAGGTCGATGCGGTTGCGGATCGAGTCGATGAACGGGACGACGATGTTGAGGCCCGCGTTGAGGGTGCGCGTGTAGCGGCCGAAGCGTTCGACGATGGCGGCGCTGGCCTGCGGGATCACCTGGATCGTCTTGACCAGTGCGATGAAGACCAGAACCACCAGAATGATCAGGACGATGATGATCGGTTGCATGCGGTTCCCCGTGCCCTTCCGGCTGTCTGTGCTGCCCCGTTGAGCGGAGTCTCGCAGACCCCGGGGCCGCGGGTCGGCTCCTTAGCTCACAAGCTCACATCACGACCGCGGTGGCTCCGTCGATCTCCACGACGTCCACCTGCTGGCCCGGTTCGAAGCTGCTGTCCGCGTCGAGGGTGCGGGCGGACCAGATCTCGCCGGCGAGTTTGATCCGGCCTCCGCTGCCGTCGACGCGTTCGAGGACGAGTGCGCTTCTGCCCTTCAACGCGTCGATGCCGGTGCGGTGTTGGGGCCGCTGCTCGCGGTGGTGGTTGGCGATCGAGCGGACGACGGCGATGAGCGCCACCGACACGATGACGAAGACCAGGACCTGGGCGACCACTCCCCCGCCGAACGCCGCGGTGACGGCGGCCGCGACCGCACCGACGGCGAACATGCCGAATTCCGGCATCGCCGTCAGAACGAGCGGGATGCCCAGTCCGACCGCGCCGATGAGCCACCACAGCCACGCGTCGATGTTCACATGGTCATGGTAGGTCGGGCGGGCGCGGTCGGGACAGGGTGCGACGGTGCGCGTACCGCGCGGATGCGGTGCGAGGTGGCGCGGGCCCGGCAAGACCGAAAGAGACGGTCTAGCGCAGGGGGAGGCCCTGGGCGGTCCAGCGGTCGCTGTCGTTGCGCTCGACGACCAGCGGGAGGCCGAAGCAGAGCGAGAGGTTGCGGGAGGTCAGCTCGAGGTCGATCGGGCCCGCGGTGACGACCTTGCCCTGGCGGATCATCAGGACGTGGGTGAAGCCGGGGGCGATCTCCTCGACGTGGTGCGTGACCATGACCATGGAGGGGGCCATCGGGTCGCGGGCGAGGCGGCCGAGGCGGCGTACGAGGTCCTCGCGGCCACCGAGGTCCAGACCGGCGGCGGGCTCGTCGAGGAGGAGCAGCTCGGGGTCGGTCATCAGCGCGCGGGCGATCAGGGTGCGCTTGCGCTCGCCCTCGGAGAGGGTGCCGAACTTCCGGTCGAGGTAGTCCGTCATGCCGAGGCGGTCGAGGAAGGCGCGGGCGCGCTGCTCGTCGATCTCCTCGTACTCCTCCTGCCAGGTCGCCGTCATGCCGTAGGCGGCGGTGAGGACGGTCTGCAGGACGGTCTGGCGCTTGGGGAGCTTGTCGGCCAGCGCGATGCCGGCGACGCCGATGCGCGGGCGCAGCTCGAAGACGTCGCTGCCGGGCTTGCCGAGGGTGCTGCCGAGGATGGTGGCGGAGCCCTTGGTGGGGAAGAGGTAGCTGGAGGCGAGGTTCAGCAGCGTGGTCTTGCCGGCGCCGTTGGGGCCGAGGATGACCCAGCGCTCCCCCTCCTTCACCGACCAGGAGACCTGGTCCACCAGAGCCCGGCCCTCGCGGACCACGGATACGTCCACCAGCTCCAGAACATCGCTCATGAGCGTGTTGTCTCCCCTTGCAGTCTCGGTTTCGTCTGTGCACCGGTAGGCGCAGCCCAAGGGGAAAACCTACGCCACTCGGCGAGGGGTCCGGGCGCCAGGTGGGCAGCGGGGCCCGATCCGGGCCGATCCGTAAAGTGGGGGAATGCTTTTCGAACCACGTTCAGGGCGGTTGGCCGCCTGGGGGAACGCACTACTGGCCGGACTGGTCTCGCCCGACGAGGCCGTGTTGTCGATCGTGGGCGAGGACGCCGTGCACCGGGTGGAGGGGCTGCCGGGCGAGTCGGGTCCGGTGGGCCTCACTCTGGCGCTCGGGCGGATGCGGGCGCTGGGGGTGACCGGGCTGCGGGTGGCGCTGCCGGCGCCGGGGCATCCGCTGGGGCTGAGCGGGCCCGCGGAGTTCAATGCGCGGGCGCTGGAGGCGCAGGAGGCGGTGGTCGCGGTGGGCGCGGCGCTGGGTCTGGTGCCGGAGGTGGCCGAGGCCGGGCCGGAGGGAGACGTGCACGTCTCGGTGACCTGGCACTGCCTGCCGGTACGGGAGGCCCCGCCGGCGGACGTGCCGTCGCTCGGTGAGGCGGAGCGGGAGCTGGCGGAGGCGCTGCGCGAGGCGACGGTGGTGCTGACCCGGCTGGACGTGGCGGGGTCGGGGCCGGTGGCGGAGGCTGCGCTGTCGGCGTACCGGGCGCGGGCGGAGGCCGGGCGGGAGGTGCTGGCGCCGGGTTATCCGGCGCGGGCGGTGCGGGTGCTGGCGCTGGCTCAGCGGGTGGATCTGCTGGTGTCGCTGGCGTACGAGCACGGGCCCGGGGGTGCGGTGGCCGCCTCGGAGATGGCGGCGAGGGCGGAGGCGTTGCGGCCGGTGGAGCGGGTGGCCCGGCGGGCGCTGGTCGCGGCGTACAACTCGGCCGTCGAGGAGCGCGAGCGGGGCTAGCCCTTGGGCTAGCCCCTCCGCCGGGGTGTGCCGGCCGGGGTCTACCGGGGGACGGCGCGGCCCCGCTTCCCGGGGAGAGGTGGGGGGAAGCGGGGCCGGTGTGGGCGCGTCAGGCGTTCACGCCCGTGTTGCCCCAGACGCCGTTCAGCAGGCCGATCACCGTGACGGTGTTGCCGACCACGTTCACCGGGACGTCGACAGGGGCCTGGACCAGGTTTCCGGAGACGACGCCGGGCGAGCACGTGGCCTCGCCCTCCGCCGACGCACCGCCGTGCGCCGAGGAGACGCCGGCGCCCGCGGCAAGGAGGCCGCCCGCGATCATGGTGATGGCAGCGGCCTTCTTGATGTTCTTCACGTTCTTCGTCCTCCAGTACGTCTGCCGCGGCCAGCCGCCGCGGTATGTCATGAAGAACGGTCATCCGACGAACGGGTTGCGCCGTGTGGGCGACATCCACCCGACCGTATGAATCTCGGATCGGAGCTGGACGGTCCGCTTCTGGTCGGGTTCAGTCCGTGATCCCGTGCCTGACCGCCCACAACGCCGCCTGGGTGCGGTCGGCGAGGTCCAGCTTCATCAGGATGTTCGAGACGTGCGTCTTGACCGTCTTCTCGGACAGCACCAGCGCGCGGGCGATCTCCCGGTTGGAGCGGCCGTCCGCGATGAGGGACAGGACCTCCCGCTCCCGCTCGGTCAGGGAGCCGCCCCGGCTCGACGAGGGCTGTTCGTCCTGGGAGAGCAGGGCCTGCGCCACCTCCGGCTGGAGCAGCACGTGGCCGGCGTGGACGGAGCGGATGGCTCCGGCCAGTGCGTCGGGGTCGATGTCCTTGTAGACGTATCCCGCGGCGCCGCCCCGCAGGGCCGGCACCACCGTCCGCTGCTCGGTGAAGCTGGTGACGATCAGCACCCGCGCCGGGTTCTCCAGCGCGCGCAGCCTGCGCAGGGCCTCGATGCCGTCGGTGCCCGGCATCTTGACGTCCATCAGGATCACGTCGGGCCGCAGCTCCTCGGCGCGGGCCACGCCCTCCTCGCCGTCGGCGGCCTCCCCGACCACCTCGATGTCGTCCTGGACCTCCAGGAAAGTGCGCAGGCCCCGGCGGACCACCTGGTGGTCGTCGACGAGCAGTACTCGGATCCTGCCGGGTGTGTCAGCCACCGGGGACCTCCATCTCGATCGTGGTGCCCGTACCGGGCTCCGAGTGCACGGTGAGGCGGCCTCCGACGCCGCTCGCCCGGTCCCGCATGGAGACCAGGCCGAGGTGGCGCCCGGCCGCGCGGATCGAGGAAGGGGAGAAGCCGCTTCCGTTGTCCGTGACGGTCAGGACGGCTCCCGCGGCCCGGCGGACGAGGGTGACCTCGACGCGGTCGCCGCCCGAGTGCCGCAGGGCGTTGTGGAGGGCCTCCTGGGCGACGCGGAGCAGCGCGTCCTCCTGGGTCGCCGGGAGGGCCCGTACGCCGTCACAGGTAAAGGTGACGTGCGCGGTGTGGGCGCGGTCGAGTACGTGGACCTGGTCGCGGAGGGTGGCGACCAGGCCGTCCTCGTCGAGGGCGGCCGGGCGCAGCTCGGTCACGGCGGCGCGCAGCTCGTCGGCGGCCTCCGCGGCGAGGGCGGCGACCTGCTGGAGCTCGCCCTTGGCGCGGGCCGGGTCGCGGTCCACGAGGGCGGCCGCGGCCTGGGCGGTCAGGCGCAGCGAGAAGAGCTTCTGGGCCACGGCGTCGTGCAGCTCGTGGGCCAGGCGGGAGCGCTCCTCGGTGATGGTGAGCTCGCGGCTGCGCTCGTAGAGCCGGGCGTTGGTGAGGGCGATCGCCGCGTGCTGGGCGAGGAGGGAGAGGAGCTCCTCGTCCTCCTCGGTGAAGCCGCCCGGTGTGCGCTTGTTCGCGAGGAAGAGGGCGCCGAGGGTCTCCTCGCCGTCGCGGACGGGCTGTCCGAGGAAGTCGGACATCTCGGGGTGGGCGGGGGGCCAGCCCTCGAAGCGGGGGTCCTTGCGTACGTCGGCCAGCCGCTCGGGGCCGTCCTGGTGGAGCATCGCGGCGAGGATCCCGTGCTGGCGGGGCAGGGGGCCGATCCGGCGCCACTGCTCCTCGGTGATGCCGTCCACGACGAACCGGGCGAAGCCTCCGTGGTCGTCCGGGACGCCCAGGGCCGCGTACTCGGCGTCGAGCAGCTCGCGGGCCGAGACGACGATCGTGCGCAGGACGTCGCGGACCTCCAGCCGGCGGCTCATGGCGAGGAGCGCGGTGCTCACGGCGGCGAGGCCGCCGCAGGGTCCGCCGAACACGGGACTACCAGTCATGGGCTCACCGTACTCGCGGCTCTGACCTGCGGGATCGGGCTCCGGCCCTAGGTCCGGGGGCCGTGTGTCCTCCTCCCTGAGGAGGGGGTCGCGGGGGCTTCCTCTGACCTGGGGATGAGGGCCGGCGGGGCTTTGTGGTCCTCGGGGTGGATATTTCCATGACGGAATGCATTGCAACAGCAACGCACGGTGAGACTGTCACGTGGCCGATGTGAGCCCGCACATAGGACCCACGTCACTTACGAAGGCGCCTAGTGGACACGTAAAGACGGTGTCAGCGCTGCTGCGCCTAGCGCGCAGCCCGGAATTCAGGGCTCGGCGGCGCCCCCTGATCCACTAAGCGGGATCGTACGTCACACCTTTGCCACAGGATTTTGCCACCGCTAAGAATTGCTCCCGTCGCACAGCGCCGCGGATCCCGGATCCCAACAGCGCTTTCCTGCGGCTCCCGCTATCGAAGAGGTTGCTACGCATGTCCAAGACCAGCACCCCCGGCCTTAGTCGTCGTCTGACGAAGGCGCACAAGATGTCCTTCGCCGCCGTTGCCACCATCGGCGCCGCCACCCTGGCCGCCACCCTCGTCCCCGCCGGCGCCGCCGACGCCGGTACGACCGTGGCCGCCGCCCCCGTGGCGTGGACCCAGGCCGTCGAGGGTGTCCAGGCGAAGACCGTGCAGCACCTCAACGCGCAGTCCAAGCTGGCCACGGACGCCGCGAAGCTCGAGGCCGCGGTGAAGGCCAAGGCCGTCGCCGCCGCAAAGGCCAAGGCCGTCGCCGCCGCGAAGGCGAAGGCCAACGCCGACGCCGCGGCCAAGGCGAAGAAGGACCGCGCGGCGAAGGCGGCTGCCAGCCGTTCCACCGTGCGCAAGCCGATCTACGCGAACAACCTTGACGGCTGGATCAAGGAATCGCTGTCGATCATGAAGGCGCACAAGATTCCGGGCACGTACAACGGCCTGTACAAGAACATCATGCGCGAGTCGAGCGGCAACCCGCGTGCGATCAACAACTGGGACATCAACGCCCAGAACGGTGTGCCCTCGAAGGGTCTGCTCCAGATCATCAAGCCGACCTTCCTCGCGTACCACGTCGCCGGCACGCCGCTGGACCAGTACCACCCGGTCGCCAACATCGTCGCCTCGGCCAACTACGCCGCCGCCCGATACGGCTCGATCGACAACGTCAACAGCGCCTACTAAGGGCCATTGGCGGTAGCGGAGCAACCCCCATGCGCCTCAGGGCGGCACCCGGTATCCGGGTGCCGCCCTGAGGCGTTCGTGCAGGAAGTGCGCCGACCGGGGCCGGCTAGTTGCGCATGACCTCGGGCTCGTGGCGGCGCAGCAGCTTCTGTACGGCGAAGCCGCAGGCCACGCCGAGGAGCAGCAGGATGATGATGTCCAGGCTCCACTGGCCGATCGAGTGTTCCCAGAGCGGGTCCGTGTTGGTCGGGTTCTGCTGGTCCCACGGCGGCATCAGATGTCCGAGGTTCAGCGTGGTGCCGGCCGCGGCGACGGCCCAGCGGGACGGCATCAGCCAGGCGAACTGCTCCAGGCCCGGGGAGTCGTACACCTGGAAGAGGATGCCGGTGAACACGACCTGGACGATCGCGAACATGACCAGCAGCGGCATGGTCTTCTCGGAGGTCTTCACCAGCGAGGAGATCACCAGGCCGAACATCATCGAGGTGAAGCCGAGCGCGGTGACCGACAGGCAGAGCTCGACGGCCGGCGGCATGAGCAGGCCCTCGGCGGGCAGGTCGCGCGGGGTGAAGCCGATGGCGCAGATGACCGCGCCCTGGATGGCCGTGATGAAGCCGAGGACGATCACTTTCGACATGAGGTACGCCGACCGGGACAGGCCGGTGGCGCGTTCACGCTCGTAGATGACCCGTTCCTTGATCAGCTCGCGGACCGAGTTCGCGGCGCCCGAGAAGCACATGCCGACACAGAGGATCAGCATGATCGTGCCGGCGTCGCCGTTGAACCGGGACGGCGGCTTCGGCGGCGCGAGCCCGAAGGTCGCGGGGATCACCGTGGAGACCACGCCGAGGACCGCGGGCAGGAGCAGCATCAGGGCCAGGAAGCCCCTGTCCGAGGCGATCACCGCGACGTAGCGGCGGATCAGGGTCCACAGCTGGTCGCCCCAGCCCTGCGCCTTGGGCGGCATCATCTGCTGCGGCGGCATGGCGACGGACTGCGGAGCGACCGCGTCGAGGTCGGCGGCGTACAGCTGGTAGTGCTGCGAGCCCTTCCAGCGGCCGGCCCAGTCGTAGTCGCGGTAGTTCTCGAAGGCCGAGAAGACGTCCGCCCACGTGGTGTAGCCGAAGAAGTTCAGCGCCTCGTCCGGCGGGCCGAAGTACGCGACCGAACCGCCCGGGGCCATGACCAGCAGCTTGTCGCAGAGGGCCAGCTCGGCGACGGAGTGGGTGACGACGAGGACCGTGCGGCCGTCGTCGGCGAGGCCGCGCAGCAGCTGCATGACGTCGCGGTCCATGCCCGGGTCGAGACCGGAGGTCGGCTCGTCCAGGAAGATCAGCGACGGCTTGGTGAGCAGCTCCAGGGCCACGGACACGCGCTTGCGCTGACCACCGGAGAGCGAGGTGATCTTCTTGTCCTTGTGGATGTCGAGCTTGAGCTCGCGCAGGACCTCGTCGATGCGGGCGGCGCGCTCGGACTCGGCGGTGTCGCCGGGGAAGCGGAGCTTGGCCGCGTACTTGAGGGCCGTGCTGACCTTCAGTTCCTTGTGCAGGATGTCGTCCTGCGGGACCAGGCCGATGCGCTGGCGGAGCTCCGCGAACTGCTTGTACAGGTTGCGGTTGTCGTAGAGGACGTCGCCCTCGTTGGCGGGCCGGTAGCCGGTCAGCGCCTTGAGCAGCGTCGACTTTCCGGAGCCGGAGGGGCCGATGACGCCGATGAGCGACTTCTCCGGGACGCCGAAGGTGACGTCCTTGAGGATCTGCTTGCCGCCGTCGACCGTCACCGTGAGGTGGCGGGCCGAGAAGGAGACGTCGCCGGTGTCGACGAACTCCTCGAGCCGGTCGCCGACGATCCGGAACGTCGAGTGGCCGACGCCGACGATGTCGTTCGGGCCGAGCAGCGCGGTGCCGGACTTGGGCAGCGGCTGGCCGTTGACGTAGGTGCCGTTGTGGCTGCCGAGGTCGTGGATCTCGAAGCGGCCGTTGGTGGACCGGAACTCCGCGTGGTTGCGCGAGACCTGGAGGTCCGAGACGACGAGCTCGTTCTCCAGCGCACGGCCGATCCGCATGACGCGGCCGACGGCGATCTGGTGGAACGTCGTCGGGCTGCGGTCACCGCCGTGGGCGGGGCCGGCGCCCTGTCCGGGGTGGGGCGCACCGGCGCCGCCGCCCTGCTGCTGCGGGAAGTGCGGCTGCTGCGGCTGCTGCTGCCAGGCCTGCTGCGGCGGCTGCTGCTGCGGCTGGGCCGGAGCCTGGTACGCCGGGGCAGCCTGCTGGGCCGGCGCCTGGTAGGCGGGCGCCGGTGCCTGGTAGGCCGGTGCGGCCTGCTGCGGTACGGCCTGCTGCGGCGCGGCGGCTGCGCTCAGATTCAGCCGCGGGCCGTCGGTGGCGTTGCCCAGGTGGACCGGCGTGCCCGGCACGAGCTCGGTCTGCTGGACCCGCGCGCCGTGCACGTAGGTGCCGTTGGTGCTGCCGTGGTCCTCAATGCCCCAACCCCGGCCGTTCCAGGCGATGGTGGCGTGCCGCCACGACACCCGGGCGTCATCGATCACCACGTCTCCCTGAGGGTCACGCCCCAGCGAGTACGACCTGGACGGATCGAGCGTCCAGGTCCTTCCATTCAATTCCAGTACGTGTTCCGGCACTCCAGCCCCACTTAGGTCCCCCGAGAATCCCCCTGACGTCAGGGAGTCCGACGTCAGGGAGTCTAGGGATGGCGAACATCCGGGGGAACTATTTCAGGCCTGCGGCCACATGTGGAATCGGGGCCTTCCCACGGCGTCTACGCCTGCCCGTTGACGGGGTCGAAAGGCACCCGGAGAGTGAGATACGGGACTTCTCGCCCTGGCCGGTCCCGTCCCGCTCGGCACACCTCGGGGGCACGCATGCGCCGCATTCGTTGGGGAGACACGATCCTGTCGGGTGTCGCCGCCACCGGCTGGGCCCTCGTCGTGATGGCCGGGGTCGCCGCGCTGGGGCTCCACCTGCTCGGCGCCGACGCCGCGGGAGGCTCGCTCGGGGCGATGACGGCCGCCGTGGTGGTCCTCGCCGTCGGCGGCACGGTGACCCCGTCGGGGGACGTGTCGGTCCTCGGCATCACCGGGCCGGGTGCGCAGACCTCACTGGACGTCATGCCGCTGGGGGTGGGGCTGGCCGGGGCGCTGGTCCTGGCCCGGATCTTCCTGCGCTCGGTGCGGACCGGGGCGGGTCCCGGGGAACTCGCCGCCCGGGCGGCCTCGGTGGCGGTGCTGCTCGTCGCGGCGGCGGGCGGTCTGGCCCGGGCCGGGCACGACGCGGTCACCCTGGACGGGCCGCGGCTGCCGAGTCCGCCGCCGAAGGTGGTGGTCCCGGGGCTCGGGGACATCGGCGGGCTGCTCCCGGACCGCATCGGGGACCTGATCGACACCGAGGCCCGGGTGGGGTTCTCGGTGGAGTTCGGGCCGACGCTGCTGGGCGCGGGGGTGTGGGTGCTGGCCGTACTGGCGGTGGCGCTGCTGGCTTCGCGGCGCGGGCCGGCGGCGTTCGCGCGGCTGCGGCCGGCGGTGTCGGCGCTGGTGGCGGCGCTGCTGGTGGCGGTGGCGGCCGGGCTGGCGGCCGCGGTGTGGGCGGCGTTCGGGGACGAGCATCCCCGGCGGGTCCTGGGCGCCGCGCTGCTGGGGGCGCCGAACGGGGCCTGGACGGGGGTGCTGCTGGGGCTGTTCGTACCCTTCGACGGGCGGGCCACTGGCACGCTGGGCCGGCTGCTGCCGGATCCGCTGGACGATCTGCTGGGGACGTCGGCGCGGGAGCCGGTGACGGTGGCCCGGCTCGCGGAGTACGACGGGCGGGTCTGGCTGCTGGTCGCGGGGGCGGGGCTGCTGCTGCTCTGCGCCGGTGTGCTGGCCGCCGTACGGACCCCGGGGCGCGGGATCGCGGAGTGCGCGGTGCGGCTGTCGGCCGTGACCGGGGTGGCGCTGGCGGGGCTGGTGTGGCTGACGGGGGTGTCGGTGGACGCCTCGCTGTCGGTGCTCGGTGTGGACGCGGTGGACGCCGGGGTGGAGCTGCGGGGGGACACGCTGTACGCGCTGGTGCTCGGGGCGGCCTGGGGCGCGGTGGCGGGCGGTGCGGGGGCCCTGCTGGCCCGGCGCCGTCGCCCGCCGCGGCCGGCCCCGGTGCCGGCGGCCGCGGCGGCGGCGGCGGGACCGGTCGGAGCGGCGGGACCGGCACCCGACGCGCCGACGGCCCCGCACCGGCCGCCTCCGGGGCGGCCGTACCCGTACCCGTACCCGGACGGCTCCCCGGACCCCGGGCCGGACGGCTCCTGGGACGTCACGATCACGGGCCTGCCCCCGAGGCCTCCCCGGCGCCCCGGACCGCCCCACCGCCCGCCGTTCACCCCGCCCGCACCCCCTCCCCCGCCGCCACCGCCGAGGCCCCCGGGCTGACGCGTCGAAAAAGGGGCGGGGGCGAAACGGGGGCGGGCATATCGAACACGGCCGGCCGCCGGCCGGTGCCGAGGGCCCCGGCGCCTTCCCGTCGCCCTCCGTTCACCCCGAGGCCACCTCCTGTGCCGTCCCCCGGACGCATGCGCCGGGCAGCGGCGGGGAGCACTCCGCCGGAAAATGGTTCCGGCAGGTGGGACGGGGGTCCAAGCACGGAGGGCGGGAAGATACGGTGAGGGCACCATGAGCGCTTCGCAGACCTCCGACGTCCCCACCCTCCTCGTCAAGATCTTCGGCAAGGACCGTCCCGGGATCACCGCCGGGCTGTTCGACACCCTCGCCGCCTACTCCGTCGACGTCGTCGACATCGAGCAGGTCGTCACCCGTGGCCGCATCGTCCTGTGCGCCCTCGTCACCAAGCCCGCCGGCGGCGCCGAGGGCGAGCTGCGGGCCACCGTCCACAGCTGGGCCGAGTCGCTCAAGATGCAGGCCGAGATCCTCTCCGGCACCGGTGACAACCGGCCGCGCGGCAGCGGCCGTTCCCATGTCACCATGCTCGGGCACCCGCTGACCGCCGAGTCCACGGCCGCCATCGCCTCCCGGATCACGGCGACCGGCGGCAACATCGACCGTATCTTCCGGCTCGCCAAGTACCCCGTGACGGCCGTCGAGTTCGCCGTCTCCGGCTGCGAGACCGAGCCGCTGCGCACCGCACTGGCCATCGCCGCCTCGCACATCGGCGTCGACGTGGCCGTGGTCTCGGCCGGCCTGCACCGCCGGGCCCAGCGCCTGGTCGTCATGGACGTGGACTCGACCCTGATCCAGGACGAGGTCATCGAGCTGTTCGCCGCGCACGCCGGCTGCGAGGCCGAGGTCGCCGAGGTGACCGAGCGGGCCATGCGAGGTGAGCTGGACTTCGAGCAGTCGCTGCACGCCCGTGTGAAGCTGCTGGCCGGGCTGGACGCCTCCGTCGTGGACAAGGTCCGCTCCGAGGTGCGGCTCACGCCGGGGGCCCGGACCCTGATCCGCACGCTCAAGCAGCTCGGCTACCAGGTCGGTGTGGTCTCCGGCGGGTTCACCCAGGTGACGGACGATCTGCAGGAGCGGCTGGGGCTGGACTTCGCCTCGGCCAACACCCTCGAGATCGTCGACGGGAAGCTGACCGGCCGGGTCACCGGCGACATCGTGGACCGGGCGGGCAAGGCCCGGCTGCTGCGCCGCTTCGCTGCGGAGGCAGGCGTACCGCTGGCCCAGACGGTGGCCATCGGCGACGGCGCCAACGACCTGGACATGCTGAACGCGGCCGGGCTGGGCGTGGCCTTCAACGCCAAGCCGGTGGTCCGCGAGGCCGCGCACACGGCGGTGAACGTGCCGTTCCTGGACGCGGTGCTGTACCTGCTCGGGATCACCCGTGAAGAGGTCGAGGCCGCCGGCCTGACGTGAGCCGCCCGCGGTGGACGACGGGCCCCGGCGCATCGACCGCGCCGGGGCCCGTCGTCGTGCGTACGCGTAGCCGTGCTCGTACGCGCAGCCCTACCCGTACTCAGTGGTCCTCGGGGGTCCAGTAGTCCAGCAGCGTTCCCACCCCGTGCTCCACGGACTTCCAGGAGCCGGTGAAGGAGACGACGGCGAACGCGGCGGTCGGGAACCCGGTGCGGGTCATACGCGCCAGGGTGTCGCCCTCCGCGCGCCCGGCGAGGGCGTCGGCGAGGGCGTGCACGCCCGGGTTGTGGCCGATGACGAGGAGGTCCTTGACCTCGTCGGACGTCTCGTTCAGCAGGGCGATGAGCTCGCCCAGGGAGGCGTCGTACAGCCGTTCCTCGTACGAGGTCCTCGGCCGGTGCGGCATCTCCTGGACGGCGAGCTTCCAGGTCTCGCGGGTGCGGGCGGCGGTGGAGCAGAGGGCCAGGTCGAAGGTGATGCCGGTCTCGGCCAGCTTCAGACCGGCGGCCGGTGCGTCCTTGCGGCCCCGTTCCGCCAGGGGGCGTTCGTGGTCGGACACCTGAGGCCAGTCGGCCTTGGCGTGCCGGAGGAGGACGATCCTGCGGGGTGTGTCGACGCTCATGGCTCCCAGCTTCGCACGGATCGAGCCATGGGGCGCAGGGTGTTTGAGGGTCCGGGCCGCGGGTGCGGGGCGGCTCCCGGCCCGCACCGGCGCGTGCGCGAGGCGGCCCGTGGCGGCGTGCACGGTCAGGCGACGACGCGCAGGAGCTGTTCGGTGACCTGGAGGAGCGCGGAGGCTTCGCCGGTGGCGGCATGGGCCTCGCCGGAGCCGGCGCGGAGCAGCAGCAGGAGGCCGAAGGCGAGCGCGGGCAGGGCCAGCGCCCACCAGTGCAGCCGGGCGCTCGCGCCGTGGACTCGGGGACCGGGGATGTGCGTGGGGGCCGACATGGCCGCCTCCGTGGGTGTGCGGGGTGGGACTGGCTCGCGCTCTTCGAATCTATGGATCCGAAGGCGCGGCCCCCATCCGGGGCACACCCCACTCGACCCTGAACCTGACCCCCTAAGGGTTGGTGGGGTTAGCCCTACCCACCCGGGGCCCGGAGCGGCCGGAACTGCCGGATCGACCGGGTCCGGATCCGCGTCAGGGGGAGGCGACGGTTGCGATGACGGAGATGATCACGGTCACGACGAGCATCGCGCCGAGCACCATGCCGAGCTTCTTGTGACTGTTCTGGGGGTTCGGTTCGAGTACGGGCGACATGCCGTTCAGTCTCGCATGCCGCATTCGTCCTCGATCGTGCGGTCCCGGCCGGCCAGGATGCCCAGCGCGATCTGCGGGATCAGCAGGCCCGCCATGAGGGTGAGGGGCAGGTCCCAGCCGCCGCTGTGCTGGTAGAGGGCGCCGATGAGGAGCGGTCCGGGATGGAGATGAGTCAGCGGTGGGCGGGCAGGGTCACTGCCGCTGGTGGGTGACCCAGGCCGAGCGGACTTCCTTCCAGCAGCGGCTGGTGAGCTCGACCCGTCCGGCCGGTCCGACGGCCACGGCGGCGCTGTCCGCGTCCACGTCCCACCAGCGGTCGCATTCCACGTGCAGGCGCAGGAGATCGGTCTCCGGATAGCTGTTGTGGCAGGTCGCCCTCACCTGCGAGCCCACGATCACGGTGTCGCAGTCGGCGCCGAACAGCTCACGGGCGGCAGGCTGCTCAGGCCGTACGGGCGGCTCCACAGGGATCTCGTCGAGGTCCACGACGGCGCGGTCCATGACGGCGGGGGCCACTGCCCCGGGCCCCGATACCGGATCGTCCCCCTCGGGCCGGGCGACGGCTCCCGGGATCAGGAATCCCGCCAGGGCCATCGAGGTGAGCAGCAGCAATGCGGCTCGGATCCGCCTCGCGTGCACGCCCGCACCTCCTCCCCGCAGGAGCCGAGAAGATCCCGACTGGGTCAGTTTGCAGGCATCTGTCCCGGTTTTCGACTCGGGAAGATCCGGTCGGAGGGCGAAAATCTGATCGAGTGCACAGCGGGAATCGCTGCCACCACCGCCGCATACGGCGGCGGCCGCGCCTCCCGGAAGGGAGACGCGGCCGCCGCCGTACGGATGTACGAGTGCCCGCTCAGGCACCCATCGCGTGCAGGCCGCCGTCGACGTGGACGATCTCGCCGGTGGTCTTCGGGAACCAGTCCGACAGCAGGGCGACGATGGCCTTGCCCGTCGGCTCCGGGTCGCTCATGTCCCACTCCAGCATCGAGCGGGAGTTCCAGACGTCCGCCAGGTCCGAGAAGCCCGGGATGGACTTCGCGGCCATCGAGCCGAGCGGGCCGGCCGAGACCAGGTTGCAGCGGATGTTCTCCTTGCCCAGGTCACGGGCGAGGTAGCGGCTGGTGGCCTCCAGCGCGGCCTTGGCCGGGCCCATCCAGTCGTACTGCGGCCAGGCGAACTGCGCGTCGAAGGTGAGGCCGACGACGGCCGCGCCCTCCGCCGGGAACAGCGGCTTGCACGCCATGGTCAGCGACTTCAGCGAGAACGCCGAGACGTGCATGGCGGTCGCGACCGACTCGAACGGGGTGTTCAGGAAGTTGCCGCCCAGGGCGTCCTGCGGCGCGAAGCCGATGGAGTGCAGGACACCGTCGAGGCCGCCGAGCTCGTCGCGGACGAGGCCCTCCAGGCGGGCCAGGTGCTCGTCGTTGGTGACGTCGAGCTCGATCACCTTGACCGGCTTGGGCAGCTTCTTGGCGATGCGCTCGGTCAGCGTCGGGCGCGGCCACGCGGTGAGGATGACCTCGGCGCCCTGCTCCTGGGCCAGCCTGGCGGCGTGGAAGGCGATGGACGATTCCATCAGCACACCCGTGATGAGGATGCGCTTGCCGTCGAGAATTCCGCTCATGGTGATCAGTGACCCATGCCCAATCCGCCGTCAACGGGAATGACGGCTCCTGTGATGTACGCGGCGTCGTCGGACGCCAGGAAGCTCACGGCTGCCGCGATCTCCTCGGGCTGCGCGTAGCGGCCCAGGGGCACCTGGCCCACGATGCCCGCACGCTGCTCGTCGGTGAGCACCTTCGTCATGTCGGTGTCCACGAAACCGGGGGCCACGACGTTGAAGGTGATGTTGCGCGAGCCGAGCTCACGGGCGAGCGAGCGGGCGAAGCCGACCAGCGCGGCCTTGGAGGCGGCGTAGTTGGCCTGGCCTGCCGAGCCCAGCAGCCCGACGACCGAGGAGATCAGGACGACGCGGCCCTTCTTGGCACGGAGCATGCCACGGTTCGCGCGCTTGACCACGCGGAAGGTGCCGGTGAGGTTGGTGTCGACGACGGACGCGAAGTCCTCCTCGGACATGCGCATCAGCAGCGTGTCCTTGGTGATGCCGGCGTTGGCCACCAGCACCTCGACCGCGCCGTGCGTGTCCTCGATCTCCTTGTAGGCCTGCTCCACCTGCTCGGAGTCGGTGATGTCGCAGCGGACCGCCAGGACGCCGAGCGCGGTGAGCTCCTGCGGTGGCTCACCCGACCGGTACGTGATCGCGACCTTGTCGCCGGCCTGTGCGAAGGCTCGGGCGATGGCGAGGCCGATGCCCCGGTTTCCTCCGGTGACGAGAACCGAGCGGCTCAACGGATCACCCTTTCGACTAGCGGTCTGAGTACCAAAAACCTATAGGCCAAGTCCCCCCTGCGGAGACTCGATCTCCCACAGGGCCTTGCGACGGGCTCTGTCGAGTCCCTACAGAAAGAGGTAGGCACAAGCGCCCCGAGCGCGACATGATCGAGGCGACCGGCCCCGACCCCGGGAGGACTTCCGTGCCCCATTCCATCGACGCGGCCTTCACCGCGCTGCCCTTGCGGGCGCTCGCCGACGCGGCGCTCGCCCGGGCCCGCGCGCTGGGCTCCGACCACGCCGACTTCCGGCTCGAGCGGATCCGCAGCGCCTCCTGGCGGCTGCGGGACGCCAAGCCCTCCGGCGGTTCCGACACCACCGACCTCGGCTACGCGGTCCGCGTGGTGCACGGGGGCAGCTGGGGGTTCGCCTCCGGTGTGGACCTGACCATGGACGGCGCCGCCAAGGTGGCCTCGCAGGCCGTGGCCATGGCGAAGCTCTCCGCCCAGGTCATCAAGGCCGCCGGTTCGGGCGAGCGGGTCGAGCTCGCCGACGAGCCGGTGCACGCCGACAAGACGTGGATCTCCGCGTACGACGTGAACCCGTTCGAGGTGCCCGACGCGGAGAAGGCGGCCCTGCTCGCCGACTGGAGCTCCCGGCTGCTGGCCGCCGACGGGGTCGCGCACGTCGACGCCTCGCTGCTCGCCGTGCACGAGAACAAGTTCTACGCCGACACCGCGGGCACCATGACCACGCAGCAGCGCGTGCGGATCCACCCGCAGCTCACCGCGGTCGCCGTGGACGCCACCACCGGCGAGTTCGACTCGATGCGCACCATCGCCCCGCCGGCCGGGCGCGGCTGGGAGTACCTGACCGGCACCGGCTGGGACTGGGACGCCGAGCTGGAGCAGATCCCCGGGCTGCTCGCCGAGAAGATGCGGGCGCCGAGCGTCCAGGCCGGGCGCTACGACCTGGTCGTGGACCCGTCCAACCTGTGGCTCACCATCCACGAGTCCATCGGCCACGCCACCGAGCTCGACCGGGCGCTGGGCTACGAGGCGGCGTACGCGGGGACCTCCTTCGCCACCTTCGACCAGCTGGGCAAGCTCAGGTACGGCTCCTCGATCATGAACGTGACCGGTGACCGCACCGCCGAGCACGGGCTCGCCACCGTCGGCTTCGACGACGAGGGCGTCCAGGCGCAGAGCTGGGACCTGGTCAAGGACGGCACGCTGGTCGGCTACCAGCTGGACCGGCGGATCGCGAAGCTCACCGACCTCGGGCGCTCCAACGGCTGCGCCTTCGCCGACTCCCCCGGGCACGTGCCCGTCCAGCGGATGGCGAACGTCTCGCTCCGGCCGGATCCGGGCGGGCTGTCCACCGAGGACCTGATCGGCGGGGTGGAGCGCGGCGTCTACGTCGTCGGCGACCGCTCCTGGTCGATCGACATGCAGCGCTACAACTTCCAGTTCACCGGGCAGCGGTTCTTCCGGATCGAGAACGGCAAGCTGGCCGGGCAGCTGCGCGATGTCGCCTACCAGGCCACGACCACCGACTTCTGGGGCTCGATGGAGAAGGTCGGCGGCCCGCAGACGTACGTGCTGGGCGGCGCCTTCAACTGCGGCAAGGCCCAGCCGGGCCAGGTCGCGGCGGTCTCGCACGGCTGCCCGTCCGCGCTGTTCCGCGACGTGAACATCTTGAACACCACGCAGGAGGCCGGCCGATGAGCCGTACGAAGCCGCACGAGATCGTCGAGCGGGCCCTGGAGCTGTCCACCGCCGACGGCTGTGTCGTCATCGCCGACGAGGAGTCGACGGCCAATCTGCGCTGGGCGGGCAACGCGCTCACCACCAACGGCGTCACCCGCGGCCGGACCCTGACGGTCATCGCCACGGTCGACGGCAAGGAGGGCACGGCCTCGGGGGTCGTCTCGCGCTCCGCCGTGACCGCCGCGGACCTGGAGCCGCTGGTCCGGGCCGCCGAGGCCGCCGCACGGGGCGCCGGCCCGGCGGAGGACGCCCAGCCGCTGGTCACCGGGACCCCGTCCTCGCCGGACTTCACCGACGCCCCGGCCGAGACCTCCTCGGCGGTGTTCGCGGACTTCGCCCCGGCCCTCGGCGAGGCCTTCGCCCGGGCCCGCGCGGGCGGCCGGGAGCTGTACGGCTTCGCGAACCACGAGCTGGTCTCCACGTACGTCGCCACCTCGGCCGGGCTGCGGCTGCGCCACGACCAGCCGAACGGCACCCTGGAGCTCAACGCGAAGTCCCCCGACCGGCAACGCTCGGCCTGGGCCGGCCGCTCCACCCGGGACTTCAAGGACGTGGACCCGACCGTGCTGGACGCGGAGCTGGCCGTACGCCTGGGCTGGGCCGAGCGGAAGATCGACCTGCCCGCCGGCCGGTACGAGACCCTGCTGCCGCCTACCGCGGTGGCCGACCTGATGATCTACCAGATGTGGTCCGCGGCGGCCCGCGACGCGGTGGAGGGCCGGACGGTGTTCTCCAAGCCCGGCGGCGGCACCCGCCTCGGCGAGAAGCTGTCCGGGCTGCCGCTGAGCCTGCGCAGCGACCCGATGGCGCCGGGCCTGGAATCCGCGCCGTTCGTGATCGCGCACAGCTCGGGCGACGACGCCTCGGCCTTCGACAACGGCCTGCCGGTCCCGGCGACCGAGTGGATCCGGGACGGCGAGCTGGCCCGGCTGACCACGACCCGGCACACCGCGGCCATGACCGGGATGCCGATCGCGCCCGGCTTCGGGAACCTCATCCTGGACGGCGGCGGAGACAAGTCGCTGGAGGAGATGGTGGCCGGCACCCAGCGGGGCCTGCTGCTGACCTGCCTCTGGTACATCCGCGAGGTCGACCCGGCGACACTGCTGCTCACGGGCCTGACCCGGGACGGCGTCTACCTGGTGGAGGACGGCCGGGTCGTCGGCGAGGTGAACAACTTCCGGTTCAACGAATCGCCGGTGGACCTGCTGTCGCGGGCCTCGGAGGCGGGCCGGACCGAGAAGACCCTGCCGCGTGAATGGAGCGACTGGTTCACCCGCGCCGCGATGCCCGCGCTGCGGATCCCGGATTTCAACATGAGCTCGGTCAGCAAGGGCGTCTGATCCACCTAGACTGAATCCTTGGCGTGACGCAATCATCATTTGAAGGAGTCGAGAGACCGTGACGGACATCGTCGACGAATTGAAGTGGCGTGGGCTGTTCGCCCAGTCCACCGACGAAGAAGCGTTGCGCAAGGCGTTCGCGGACGGTCCTGTCACCTTCTATTGCGGCTTCGACCCGACGGCCGCCTCGCTGCACGTGGGGCATCTCGTGCAGGTGCTGACCGTACGCCGGCTCCAGCAGGCCGGGCACCGGCCGCTGGCGCTGGTCGGCGGGGCCACCGGGCAGATCGGTGACCCGCGGCCGACCGCCGAGCGGACCCTGAACGACCCGGAGACCATCGCCAACTGGGTGGGCCGGCTGCGCACCCAGATCGAGCCGTACCTGTCCTTCGAGGGCGAGAACGCGGCCGTCATGGTGAACAACCTGGACTGGACGGCGGGGATGTCCGCCATCGAGTTCCTCCGGGACATCGGCAAGCACTTCCGCGTCAACAAGATGCTGACGAAGGACTCGGTCGCCAAGCGGCTGGAGTCCGACCAGGGCATCAGCTACACCGAGTTCAGCTACCAGCTGCTCCAGGGCATGGACTTCCTGGAGTTGTACCGGCGCTACGGCTGCACCCTGCAGCAGGGCGGGTCCGACCAGTGGGGCAACCTGACGGCCGGTCTCGACCTGATCCACCGCCTGGAGCCGCAGGCCCAGGTGCACGCGCTGGCGACCCCGCTGATGGTCAAGGCGGACGGCACCAAGTTCGGCAAGTCCGAGAGCGGGTCCGTCTGGCTGGACCCGGAGATGACCACGCCGTACGCGTTCTACCAGTTCTGGCTGAACGTGGACGACCGGGACATCTCCACCTACATGCGGATCCTGTCCTTCAAGACCCGCGAGGAGCTGGAGGAGCTGGAGGCACAGACCGCCGAGCGGCCGCAGGCGCGCGCCGCCCAGCGGGCGCTGGCGGAGGAGCTGACCACCCTGGTGCACGGCGCCGGCCAGTGCGCCGCCGTGATCGCCGCGTCGAAGGCGCTGTTCGGCCAGGGCGAGCTGGCGGACCTGGACGAGGCCACGCTGGCCGCGGCCCTGTCCGAGCTGCCGCGCGCCGAGGTCGCGGAGCTCGGCCTGGTGGTGGACCTGCTCGCGGAGACCGGGCTGGTGGCGAGCAAGTCGGCCGGCCGCCGGACCGTGAAGGAGGGCGGCGCCTACGTGAACAACGTGAAGGTCACCGCCGAGGACGCGGTCCCCGCCAAGGAGGACCTGCTGCACGGGCGCTGGCTGGTGCTGCGCCGCGGCAAGAAGAATCTGGCGGCGGTCGAGGTCGCGGGCGCCTGACGGCCGATGCCTGTCGTCTGAGGCACGAGGCCTGAGCCCTGAGGCCTGAGCGCGGCGGAGGGGCCGGTGCGGACAGTCGTCCGGCCGGCCCCTCCGTCATGCCGCCCTCAGGTCATCTGCTTCTTGCCGCCCCGGATGGCCATGTAGGCCATGTCGCCGAGGCCCACGATCAGGACGGCTCCGGCAAGCTGCAGCAAGTGCCGGGTCCAGTCGATGCCCCTGGTGTCCTCGACGCCGATCCACCGCGAGACGGCGTTGCCGAGGATGGCGCCGACGATGCCGAAGAGGGTGGTCAGCCAGAGGGGCTGATGCTGTTTGCCCGGCAGGATCGCCCGGGCTATGAGACCCAGCACGAAGCCGACGATGATCGCCCACAACCATTGCATGTCGAGCCTCCTCGTGGCGCGTTGTGCGCATGTGGGCCCAGTTTCGACCCGTCCGGCGTATTGCGCATTTCGGACAGCCCCGTTCGGGGGACACCCCCTCTCCTCGCCGCGGGGCGGGCGGCGTACGGTGGGAGGGGCCGGACCGGGAGTGTCCGGGAGGCGGATCGGGCGGGTGGAGCGTGGAGCGGAAGAAGCGGAACGGAGCCGAGGTCTTCCGGATCACCGGAGCCCGGATGGGCCTCGACGAGGACGTGCGGGGACGGCAGCGCCGGTACGTCATCTCGATGTCGATCAGAACGCTGTCGGTCCTGGCGACGGTGATCCTGTGGAACGTGGAACGTCATGTGGCGATCGTGACGCTCATCGCGGGCGCGCTGCTGCCGTACGTGGCCGTGGTCATCGCCAATGCGGGGCGCGAGTCGACTCCCTCGCTGCCCTCTCACTTCATCCCGTCACCTGTGCGTCCGGCACTGAACACGGGAAACCTCAAGAAAAGCTCAGATCAATCATGAAGTTCCGGTGCACCGCACCGGGTCCTGCGTGACATACTGCCTACGCGCTCCGCATCCCCCGTCGGAGCGACGGACCGACGCCGGGCAGCTCCCCCCGTGGCTGCTCGGCGTCGCCCTTCCGTGACAGGGGTTTGTAGGGTTGAGGCGTGAACTCCCCTGACTCCCCCGACGCCGCTCATTCCGCTCGTTCCGCTCGTTCCGCGGATGCGCCCACCTGCTCGGCCAAGGCCTGCCGCGACGCGGCCGTCTGGGTCCTGGCATGGAACAACCCGAAGCTGCACACGCCGGAGCGCCGCAAGACCTGGCTGGCGTGCGAGGAACACCGCGAACACCTCTCCCGGTTCCTGGGGGTCCGCGGCTTCCTCAAGGACGTCGTGAAGCTCGACGAGTGGGTCCAGCCGGAGGGCTCGGAGCGTCTCTAGCCGGGACGGCGCCCGGGACGGCCGGGCCGGCCGTCAGCCGCCGATCGCGGACATCGGGCGGTCGGGCTGCAGGAAGGACGGGTCGTCGAGACCGGACCCGGCCTTCTTGCCCCACATCGCCACCTTCCACAGGCGGGCGATCTCCTCGTCCGGCGCGCCGGAGCGCAGGGCTCCGCGCAGGTCCGACTCCTCGGTGGCGAACAGGCACGTACGGACCTGGCCGTCCGCGGTGAGCCGGGTGCGGTCGCAGGCGCTGCAGAAGGGCCTGGTCACCGAGGCGATCACGCCGACGGTGGCCGGGCCGCCGTCGACCACCCAGCGCTCGGCCGGGGCGGATCCGCGCTCCTCGGCGCCTTCCTCGGTGAGCGTGAAGCGGGTGCGCAGCGACTCGAGGATGTCTCCGGCGGTGATCATGCCGTCGCGCTTCCAGCCGTGCTGGGCGTCGAGCGGCATCTGCTCGATGAAGCGGAGCTCGTACTCGTTCTCCACGGCCCAGGCGAGCAGGTCGGGGGCCTCGTCGTCGTTCAGGCCCGGCATCAGGACGGCGTTGACCTTGACGGGGGTCAGGCCCGCCTCGCGGGCGGCGGCCATGCCGTCGATGACGTCGTGGTGCCGGTCACGCCGGGTGAGGGTCTTGAAGACCTCGGGCCGCAGGGTGTCCAGCGAAACGTTTACCCGGTCCAGGCCGGCGGCCTTGAGCGCCTGTGCGGTGCGCTTGAGGCCGATGCCGTTGGTGGTCAGGGACATCTGGGGGCGGGGCTCCAGGGCCGCGCACTGCTCCACGATCCCGACCAGGCCGGGGCGGAGCAGCGGCTCGCCTCCGGTGAAGCGGACCTCGGTGATCCCGAGCTGCGTGACGGCGATCCGAATCAGCCGGACGATCTCCTCGTCGCTCAGCAGATCCGATTTCCCGAGCCACTGCAGACCCTCCTCGGGCATGCAGTACGTACAGCGCAGATTGCACCGGTCGGTGAGTGAGACGCGCAGGTCAGTGGCCACGCGGCCGTAGGTGTCGAGAAGCATCTTGGGCCCCCTCCCCTGTCCGGTTCATAGAGGTTCGCGCCACCTTGGAGTAACGCCTGGCGCCGTAATCGAGCCTACGCGACGCCTGTGACGCGTAGGGATGCCCAAATGAACGAGACGCGGCGTGGCCGCGTCGTAGAGAAGTACGACGCGGCCACGCTGCGTGCATGGAGTATTTCAGTGAGCTCCTGTTCCGGTAAGGGAGCGGACCTCAAGTTCCGCGAACTTCCGGGGGTCGGCCTTCTCCTTCGACAGGACGGTTCCCAGCCAGCCCAGCAGGAAGCCGAGCGGGATCGAGACGATGCCCGGGTTCTCCAGGGGGAACCAGTAGAAGTCGGCGTCCTTGAACATCGAGGTGGGCTTTCCGGAGACGACGGGAGAGAAGAGCACCAGGACGACCGCTGAGACGAGGCCGCCGTAGATCGACCACAGTGCGCCCTGGGTGCTGAACCGCTTCCAGAAGAGGCTGTAGAGGATCGTCGGCAGATTGGCGGAGGCGGCGACCGCGAAGGCGAGGGCGACGAGGCCGGCGACGTTGAGGTCGCGGGCCAGGGCTCCGAGGCCGATGGCGACGGCGCCGATCACCACCGTGGACCAGCGGGCCGCCCGGACCTCCTCCTGCTCGGTGGCGTTGCCCTTGCGGATCACGTTCACGTACAGGTCGTGGGCGAAGGAAGAGGAGGAGGCGAGGGTGAGCCCGGCCACCACCGCGAGGATGGTGGCGAATGCGACCGCGGAGATCACGGCGAGCAGGACCGCACCGCCGGTGGAGCCCGAGCCGCCGCCGAGTTCCTGGGCGACCAGCGGTGCGGCGGTGTTGCCGGCCTTGTTCGAGGCGATGATGTCGGTGCGCTTGAGCAGGGCCGCGGCGCCGAATCCGAGGGCGATGGTCATCAGGTAGAAGGCGCCGATGATGCCGATGGCCCAGTTCACGGACTTACGGGCGGCCTTGGCCGTGGGCACCGTGTAGAAGCGGATCAGGATGTGCGGCAGGCCGGCGGTGCCGAGGACGAGGGCGATGCCGAGCGAGATGAAGTCCAGCTTCGTCGTCGCGTCCTTGCCGTACTTGAGACCGGGCTCCAGGAACTTGGCGCCCTGGCCGCTGTTCTCGGCCGCCTTGCCCAGCAGGTCGGAGATGTTGAAGTGGAACTTCAGCAGCACCAGGAAGGTGATGAGCAGGGCGCCCGCGATGAGCAGGACGGCCTTGATCATCTGGACCCAGGTGGTGCCCTTCATGCCGCCGATGGTGACGTAGAGGATCATCAGGACGCCGACCAGCGCGACGACGGCGACCTTGCCGCCGTCGCTGGTGATGCCGAGGAGCAGCGAGACGAGCACGCCGGCGCCGGCCATCTGGGCGAGCAGGTAGAAGATCGAGACCACGATGGTCGAGGTGCCGGCGGCGGTGCGGACGGGCCGCTGGCGCATCCGGAACGCGAGGACGTCGCCCATCGTGTAGCGGCCGGAGTTGCGCAGCGGCTCGGCGACGAGCAGCAGGGCGACCAGCCAGGCCACGAGGAAGCCGATGGAGTAGAGGAAGCCGTCGTAGCCGAAGAGCGCGATGGCGCCGGCGATGCCGAGGAAGGACGCGGCGGACATGTAGTCGCCGGAGATGGCGAGGCCGTTCTGGAAGCCGGTGAACTGGCGGCCGCCCGCGTAGAAGTCGGCGGCGCCCTTGGTCTGGCGGCCGGCCCAGATCGTGATGATCAGGGTGGCGACGACGAACAGCCCGAACAGGGTGATGATCAGCGGCCGGTGCTCGGTGGCCCCGGCGGCGGTGTTCGTCGCGAGGTGCAGGGCGCCGCTCATTCGCCGGCCTCCATCCGCGCCTTGATCGCCGCGGCCTTGGGGTCGAGCTTCGCGGCGGCGTGCCGGGAGTACATCCAGGCGATGAGGAAGGTCGTCGCGAACTGGGCGAGGCCGAACACGAGGGCGACGTTGATGTTGCCGAAGAGCTTGGTCCCCATGAAGCCGCCGGCGTAGTTGGACAGCAGGACGTAGAGCAGGTACCAGGCGATGAAGGCCACGGTGAGCGGGAAGGCGAAGGAGCGGTAGGAACTGCGCAGTTCGGCGAATTCGGCGCTCTGCTGGACCGCTCCGAACTCTTCGGCCGTCGGGCCGGCCGTGGGCGTTCCCGCGCTGCCGTGCGGCGGCGCTGCTTCGGTGGTCACGGGGGGCTCTCCTTGTGACGCGGATGCGGTGGGGACGACGGACAAAACAACCTCCGTGTGGGGGGACGGTGACGCCGATCCCCCCTGTCAACGGCACGGCCGGCGCGGCGGGACGGTTCAACACCCGGTGATTCTTTGGACACTGATTTCTCGAACTGATGGCGGAAAGACGAACGTCGGCACTAGGTTCACGTGTCATGAACCCGTCGTCCTGCGCGCACACGCGCGGACGGCTTCTTTCACGGATGATGTGGAGAACCCATGGCTCATCTGGGACCTGGCCGCCGGCGTATCGCCGTACCGGTCGGCCTGGCGCTCACCGCCTCGCTCGCCTTCCTGCCCTCGGTCGCGGCCTCCGCCGCCCCGCTGGGCAACACGGCGGGTACGGCGGCCGCGACGAAGCCCGACACCACCGGCCCCAAGCTCTCGTACGTCGCGAACCTGAACGCGTACGCCACGGTGACGGCCGCGAAGAAGGCCATCGAGCGGGCCGGCGGAACGGTGGTGACGTCCTATGAGCAGATCGGGGTCGTCGTCGCACACTCCCAGAACCCGGACTTCGCCAAGCAGCTGCGCGCCCAGCGCGGCCTGTTCGTGTCGGTCGGCGCCACCCGGACGGCCCCCCTCAAGACGGTGCAGACCACCGAGGAGGGCACGACGCAGAAGCTGAGCGCGGCGGACGCCGCCAAGGCGGCGGCGACCGCCACGGACGGTCAGGAGCCGCTGGAGCCCAACCAGTGGGACCTGCGGGCGATCAAGGCCGATCAGGCGCACAAGATCAACGATGGCAGCCCGGACGTCACCGTGGGCGTCATCGACACCGGTGTCGACGACACCCACCCGGATCTCGCCGCGAACTTCTCCAAGAGCCAGTCGGCCAACTGTGTCGGCGGCGTCGCGGACACCACCGAGGGCGCCTGGCGCCCGTACGCCGACGGCAGCGACCACGGCACGCACGTGGCCGGCACCATCGCGGCCGCGCGCAACGGCATCGGCATCTCGGGTGTCGCGCCGGGCGTGAAGGTCGCCGCGATCAAGGTGAGCGAGCCGGGTACCAGCCTGTTCTTCACCGAGGCGGTCGTCTGCGGCTTCATGTTCGCCGCCGAGAAGGGGATCGAGGTGACCAACAACAGCTACTACGTCGACCCCTGGCTCTACAACTGCAAGGCGGACGACGACCAGAAGGCGCTGGTGGAGGCCCTCGGCCGGGCGACCAAGTACGCCGAGCGCAAGGGCGTCCTCAGCGTGGCCTCGGCCGGCAACTCGAACCACGACCTGGCGTCGAACGCCATCGTCGACGACACGAGCCCGGACGACGGCACCCCCGTCCCGCGCACGATCGACCCGCACGAGTGCCTGGACCTGCCCACCCAGCTGCCGGGTGTGGTCACGGTGAGCGCGACCGGCGACCAGGGCTTCAAGTCGTACTACTCCAGCTTCGGCCTGGGCGTCGTCGACGTGGCCGCCCCCGGCGGCGACAAGTGGCAGATACCGGCCACCCCGGACGCCAACGGCCGCGTGCTGTCGACCCTGCCGGGCGGCGGCTACGGCTACAAGCAGGGCACCTCGATGGCCGGACCGCACGTCGCGGGCGTGGCGGCGCTGCTCAAGAGCGCGCACCCGACGGCCACGCCGTCGCAGCTCCAGGCCATGCTGAAGGCCCAGGCCACGAAGACGGCCTGCCCGGAGAAGGTCTACGACGGCACGGGCGCGCTGGTCGACGCCACCACCTGCCAGAGCAAGTGGGGCCAGACCGGCTACTACGGCTACGGCGTGGTGGACGCGCTGAAGGCCGTGAAGTAGCCGCTTGAACGGGAGGGGCCGGCCCGGGGGGAATCCCTCCGGGCCGGCCCCTCAGTCCGTTCCCGGGGCCGTCAGGGCTTGATCAGCACCTTCAGCGCGCTGCGGTCGTCCATCGCGCGGTAGCCGTCCGGGACCTCGTCCAGGGACACGGCCCGGTCGAAGACGGGCGCCGGGTCGATCGCGCCGCTCAGCACGTCCTCCAGCAGCTCCGGTACGTACGCGCGCACCGGCGCCACGCCGCCGCGCAGGGTGATGTTGCGGTCGAACATCACGCCGAGGTCGAGGCCGGTGCCGCTGCCGTGCGGGACGCCGACGTAGCCGATGGCCCCGCCGTCGCGGGTGATGTTGACGGCGGTGCGCATGGACTGCTCCGTGCCGACCGCCTCGATGACCGCGTGCGCGCCCTGGCCGCCGGTCAGCTCGCGGACGGCGGCCTCGGCTGCCTCGCCGCGCTCGGCGACGACGTCGGTGGCCCCGAAGAGCTTGGCTATGTCCGTACGGACGGTGTGGCGGCCCAGTGCGATGATCCGCTCGGCGCCGAGGCGCTTGGCGGCCAGGACCCCGCACAGGCCGACCGCGCCGTCACCGACGACGGCCACGGTGGAGCCCTTGCGGACGCCCGCGCCCAGCGCGGCGTGGTGCCCGGTGCCCATGACGTCGGACAGTGCGAGCAGCCCGGTCAGCAGGTGGTCGTCGGAGACGGCGTCCGCGGGCAGCTTCACGAGGGTGCCGTCGGCGTGCGGGACGCGGACGGCCTCGCCCTGGCCGCCGTCGTGGCCGACCGAGCCCCAGAAGCCGCCGTGCACGCAGGAGGTGAAGAGGCCCTCGGAGCAGTAGTCGCAGGTGCCGTCGGACCACATGAAGGGGGCGACGACGAGGTCGCCGGCCTTCAGGCCGGACACGGCCGAGCCGGTCTCCTCGACGACGCCGAGGAACTCGTGGCCGATGCGCTGGCCGGGCCGGCGTTCGGACTCGCCGCGGTAGGCCCACAGGTCGCTGCCGCAGATGCAGGCGCGGAGGACGCGGACGACGGCGTCCTCGGGGCGCTGGATCGCAGCGTCGGGCACCTCCTCCACGCGGATGTCGTGCGGGGCGTGGATGACGGTGGCGCGCATGGTGGTGCAGCCCTCCGGATCAGGTAGTTCAGTCTTGTAGGACTGCCCTACCGTACGCCTGCGTCGGGGTGAGAGCCCCGGCGGCCAGCAGGTACTGGGCGGCGACATAGGTGGCCATGATCCAGAAGTCCGGGCGGGGCAGCTGCGGCCATGCGGCGACCCCGGTGGCGATCAGCGTGTCGGAGAGCAGGAACAGGGCCCCGCCGAGGCCGGCGCGCAGGCCGAGGGCGCTGGAGCGGTAGGCCATGGCGGTGAGCAGCAGGCTGTAGCCGGCCACCGGGATCCGCAGACCGGCCGGCAGGTCGCCCCAGAGCAGGGCGACGGTCCCGAGGAGGGCGACGGCGTACGCGCCCCCGAGCGCGGGATGCGTCCCGCGCCGGCCGAAGAGCACGAGGTAGCAGACGTGTCCGGCGGCGAAGGAGCCCATGCCGACGAGGAAGGCGGGCTCGGCGTCGAAGAGCAGCGCCAGGTCCCCTCCCCACCCGAACAGCAGGGCCGCGATCAGCAGCCGGGGCGCCCTGCGGGTACCCCCGCTTCTGTGAAAGCAGACGTAGGCGACGAGCAGCGGCATCAGCAGCGGCTTGGCGATGACGTGCCCGAGGTGCCAGCCGGCCAGCAGCGAGCCGAGGTCGACGGCGGTGGCGGCGGCGAAGGCGCCGAGCAGGATCCGGCCGGCCGCCCCGTCGGCGGCGGCCACCACGGGGCGCGCCCAGGAGGGCGTACGGGACTCGGTGGCGCTCACGCGGCGCGCTCCGAGGCCTGGGCGGGCTCGGCGGCGGTGGGGGCGGCGGCGCTCTCGGCCCCCGGGGCGGGGGCGGGCTGCCAGCCGGGGCCGCGGAAGACGCGGCCGGCGCGCTCGCGCCAGCTGCGTGCGGCGCGTACGTCGCGGGCGATGGCGGCGTACTCGTGGGTGGCGACGCGCAGCGGGTTGTGGGTGTTGATGTTCTTGGTGAGCCCGTAGACGGGCTTGTCGGTCTCCCCGACCCAGGAGCCGAACATCCGGTCCCAGACGATCAGGATGCCGCCGAAGTTGCGGTCCAGGTAGCCGCCCTGGGAGGCGTGGTGGACGCGGTGGTGGGAGGGGGTGTTGAAGACGTACTCGTAGGCCCGCGGCAGCTTCCCGATGCGCTCGGTGTGGACCCAGAACTGGTAGAGGAGGTTGATGCCGTAGCAGAACGGGATCGCGGCCGGGTGCACGCCGAGGGCGACCATCGGCAGGTAGAACCACCAGGTGGTCGCGCTGGTCCAGGGCTGGCGCAGGGCGGTGGTGAGGTTGAACCGCTTGCTGCTGTGGTGGACCACGTGGCAGGCCCACAGGATGCGGATGACGTGGTGGAGCCGGTGCTGCCAGTAGTACAGGAAGTCCTGGGCGAGGAGCATCAGCAGGGCGGTCCACCACAGGAACGGCACGCGCAGCGGGGTCAGTTCGTAGACCGCCGTGAAGACCGCGACGACCGGGATCTTCCAGAGCAGGTCGAAGCCGATGCTGCCGAGGCCCATGGCGACGCTCGTGACCGCATCCTTGGTGTCGTAGCCGGCGGCGTCCTCGTCGGGATGGAGCCGGTAGCTCACCACCTCGATGACGGTGAGCAGCACAAAGGCAGGTATGGACCACAGCACGACATCGGGCAGGTTCGGCATGCCCGCACCATAGAGCGGGTTCGAGGGCGCCGCTAGGGGTTGTTACCGATCGGTATCCATCGGGGTTACCGCGGGTTCGCACGATGATGTCCGGGCCAAGGGGAGGGCAGGGGATGACGGGCTTCGAGACGGTCCTTTTGAAGGTGGCGGGGACGGCGGCGGGGGCGCTGGTGAAGTCCCTGCTGGGCCGCACGCCGGGGGCGGGGCTGGCGGCGGATCCGGACGCTCCGGCCCCGCGCTGGCGGCGGCCGGCTGAGCTGGGCGAGCCGGAACTCCGCCGCTTGGCCGAGGCGCTGGCCGGGCGGCTGGGCGTGGCCACCGCCCGCCTGCCGGAGCACGAACGCCTGGCGGCGGTGGAGGCGGTGGGAGACGCCTTCGCCGCACTGGGGACGCTGGATGCGGAGGCCCTCTTCGCGGCGGACCTGGACCCGGCGGCGCTGGCGGCGGCGCTGCCGCCGCCGCCCGGCGCGGCCCTGAGCGAGCCGGCCGAGGCCGCCTTCCGCGACCTGGTCCGGCTGTGCTGCGTGCACGCGGTGGAGTACGTGACGACCCTGCCGGGCTTCGGGGCCCGCGCGGATGTGGAACTGGTCCGCAGGACGGGAAAGTTGTCCCGTTCGCTGGAGCAGCTGAAGGAGCGCGCGGACGGAGCGGCGTATGCCTTCGAGGAACGGTACGCCCGGTACATCGCGGAATCGCACGGGCGGCTTCAGTTGTTCGGGGTGACCACCGGCAGGGCGCGGCAGGAGTGGCCGCTGGACCTCGCGTACATCAGCCTCACGGTGAGCGACGAGCAACAGCTCGTCCCGGGTGAGCCCGGGACCTCCTCATCGACGTGTACGGCTCCAACACCCTGCTCGGCACCGAGCTGTTCCCGCCGGAGCGGCTCAGGCTGCATTGAGCCGAGCCGCCCCGGCGGGGTCACGCCGTCACCAGACGCGGACCGAACCGCCTCGGGCGAAGGCCGGGCTGGTCGCCTCGGCCGGGATCCGGGTCAGCGGCTCGGCGATCTCCGAGACCGTCGGGCCGTGCTTCGCGGCCAGCGGGTCCAGCAGGGCCAGGTCGAAGCCGTACACACGGGCCGCGTTGCCGCCGGCCATCGCGGCGACCTCGTCCCGCGGGAGGCCCGCGTACGCGATGCGCAGACCCTCGCGGGAGAACGGGGTGGTGCCCTCGTCGTGGGGGTAGTCGCTGCCCCACATGATCTTGTCGAGGCCGATCCGCTCCCGCAGCGGGACCTCGTGGGGGCGCATGAAGCTCGCCCCCACGAAGCAGTTGTCCCGCCAGACCTCGCTCGGGCCCTTGCCCATGGATTCCGCCAGGCCCGCCCCGAACTTGGCCTCCGCCGTCGCCGACGCCGCGACCAGGCGGCCGTGGTAGTAGTCCAGCATCTCCATGACCCCCGGGATCCAGCCGGAGCCCTGCTCCGTCAGGACCAGCTTCAGGCCGGGATGGCGGCGGAAGGCCCCGCCGAAGATGAGGTGCCACAGGGCGCGGTGCGAGAACCAGGTCGTCTCCACCATGAAGACGGCCCGGGCGGCCGGTTCGTCGCCGAGCGGCGGGGACGCCGAGCCGCCGTGGTGGTTGACCGGGACGTCCAGCTCGTCGCACACCGCCCAGATCGGGTCGTACGCCGAAGAGTAGAGCTCGGGGATTCCGGACCCGGGCGGGGCGCCCGGGAGGAGGATGCCGCCCCTGAGACCCTCCGCCTTCGTGCGGCGGATCTCCTTCACCGCCTCCTCGACGTCGTTCAACAGGATCTGGACCACGCCCGCGCGGCGGCCCGGGGCGTCCGCGCAGAAGTCCGCCAGCCAGCGGTTGTGGGCCCGCAGGCCCGCCCAGCGGAGCCGGAACTCCGCCGCCGACGGCGCGGGCGCCATCAGGGACGCGCTCGGGAAGAACGGCGGGATCGTGTTCGGGAAGAGGACCTCGGCCACGATGCCGTCCGCCTCGAGCTCGGACAGCCGGCGCGCGGAGTTCCAGTTGCGGTCCGCGGTGTCCGCGAGGAGGTCCTCGTACGGGTTCACGTACGTGGCGGCCCAGGCGTCGAATTCGTCGTGGTGCCGCTTCTCCAGGTACGGCTTGTAGTCCAGCAGGTCCGCGCCGGCATGGCAGTCCGCCGAGATGACCGTGTAGCGGTCGCCCGTCACTGCGACACCCCCAGGGACGGGAAGTCGTGGCCCGTGAGCCAGTGGCGGCCCGTCTCCCTCGAGCGGGCCCACGAGGACTCCACGGCCGCCTGGTCGGCCGGCTGGCCCAGCTCCGCCGGGGTCGGGCCGATGCGGCGGGCGATCGGGGCCAGCTTCTGCGTGTCGAAGCCGAAGACGTCCGCCGCCGCCAGGCCCAGCATCCGGCGGGTCTCGCCGACCGGGATGTCGTGGAAGGTGTTCTTCAGCCAGCTCCGGGTGCTCGGCCAGGTCCCCTCGGGGTGCGGGAAGTCCGATCCCCACAGGATGTTGTCCACGCCGATCTCGTAGCGCTGCGCGAGCTCGCGCCGCTTGGTGTTCGTCGCGCAGATGAACACCTGGCGGTCCAGGTACTCGCTCGGCGGGCGCTTGAGCTCCTCGAACGGCGACAGCTTCTTGCCGCCGTGCGCGCCGAGGTACAGCCGGTCCATGAACCACAGCTGGTTCGGCAGCCACCAGCAGCCCGATTCGGCGACGCCGAACTTCAGGCCCGGGTGCCGCTCGAAGACCCCCGACCAGAGCAGGAACCACAGCGGGCGGGCCGGCCACCAGGTGACCTCGGAGACGAAGATGCCCAGGTGGTCGCCGTACTCGTGACGGGGCGAGGACCCCGAGTGGGTGACGATCGGCATCTGCGTCTCGGCCGCGGCCGCCCAGACCGGGTCGTAGCGGCGGTCGTGGTACGGCGCCTTGTCCACCCACATCGCGGGGATCATCAGCGCGCCGAGCCCGGACTCCTTGGCCCGGTGGATCTCGGCCACGACCTTCGACGGCTCGCCCGTGATGGGCAGCAGGGCGACCCCGCAGTGCCGCTCGGGGGTCCCGGAGACGAACTCCGCCAGCCAGCGGTTGTGCGCCTGCGCGCCCGCCATGCCGAGCTCGGGGTCCTGGTCGCCGGAGAGCCCGAGGCCCACCCCGAAGGGCGCGGCGGTCTGGCTGTCCACGGCGTCGGCGTCGGGGAAGACGACCTCGGCGGCCACTCCGTCGCCGTCGAGTTCCTTCAGGCGCTGCGCCGTGTCCCAGCCGCCCTTGAGGCCTTCCTCGTGATCGTGGAACCACTTCTCGGCGAAGGCCTCGTTGCGGACGCCGAGGCGGGTGGCCTCCGCGCGGCGGGCGTCGCGCTGGCCGAGGAACTCGTCGAACCGGGGATGGAAGCGGGAGTCGAGGTAGGGGCGGTACTGCTCGGTCGGCAGTCCGGCGTGGCAGTCGGAGGAGATGATCAGGTACGGGTCTTCGTACGTGCAGTCGCTCACGGTCTCACTCACTGCAAACGCTCCTCAGTCGAGGATGAAGCTCTCCAGGTAGGCGGGGTTGGCGCGGTCGAGCATCGACTGCGACCGGGCGCGGATCTGCCGGTCGCTGTGCTCGCTCGCCGGGAGCATCCAGAATCGGTCGGCGCGGATGCCGTCGACGACGTGCTCGGCGACCTCCTCGACCGGGGTGAAGTCCACCTCGTGGCCGGCCTTCTTCATCGCGGCCTCGTACTGGTCGAGGCTGCGGTACGGGGTCTTGCGCGGCCGCTCCTTCGCGTACCGCTCGGGCCGGTTGCGGTGGGACTCCCACAGTCCGGTGCGCAGCATGTGCGGTCCGGGGAAGAGGACGGACGCGCCGATGGCCGCGCCCTCCGCCTTGAGGTGGGCGTACAGCGACTCGGTCATGGTGACCACGGCCGCCTTGGTGACGGCGTAGACGGAGGCGGTGGGCAGCGGGGCGATGCCTCCGTCGCCGGAGGAGGTGTTGACGACGTGGCCGGGGCCGCCGCCCGCGATCATGCGGGGGACGAAGGCCTGGATGCCGTGGAAAACGCCCCAGACGTTGACGGAGAACGCCCATGTCCAGTCATTGGGCTCGTGCTGCCACATCCGGCCCTCGGCGCCGGAGCCGACGCCCGCGTTGTTGCAGAGCACGTGCACGGCGCCGAACGTCTCGTACGTGGCGTCGGCGAGCGCGATCACGGAGTCGCGGTCGCCGACGTCGACCCGCCGGGCGAGTACCTGGGCGCCGTCGGCGGTGAGCTCGTCGGCCGCCTTGCGCAGGGCTCCCTCCTCCACGTCGGCGAGGACCACCTTCAGCCCCTCGGCGGCGAAGCGGCGGGCCAAGGCGAGGCCGATGCCGCTCGCGGCGCCGGTGACGACGGCCACCTGTCCGGGTTCGAGCCGCATCTCAGAGGCTCCCCTCGGGCGGGCCGTCGAGGATCTGCATCGGGTCGTCGTAGCGCTGGTGGATGTACGGGAGGAGGGCCTGGGCGCTGACCCGCTCGACGACGCGGCCCTTCTGGTCGGTGGTCTTCTCGCCGATGGTGATCTCCACGATCCGGCGTACGGGGAGATCGGCGACGGGGTCGAACATCGACTCGCGCAGGACCACGTCACCGGTGACGTGCTCCAGCTTGCGGACCTTCTCGTTGCGGGTGACGTGCACGAGCACCGGGTCGGCGTCGAAGCCCGAACCGTCCACCGCGGGGAGGAACTTGAAGTAGAAGTCGATCTTGGCGGCGGGCTCGGGCAGCGGCAGCTCGCGGTCCACCGCCCCGCGCACCTCCACGAACGCGATCCCGTGCCGGGCCAGAAAGGCCCGTACCACGAGGCCCTCGCGCTCGACCGCGACCTCGCCCAGCTTCTTCGGTTCGCCGAAGACCTCGCGGCCGCCGACCAGGGCCCGCTCGTGGGTCATCGGCATGACCAGCGGGTACCAGCCCTCGACCCCGCCGTGCTGCGCGGCGACGGCCACCGAGCCGGCGCCGAGGGGGTAGCCGGGCAGGTCGACCTTGCTGATGTTGGCCCGTACGAGGGGCCGCTCGGCGGGCTTGAGCGGCGGCGGCAGGACCGCCGCCACCACGTCCGGGTCGCTCTCCCAGACCGCCACCACACCGGTGGACCAGATGTCGGGGAGCTGGGAACTCTTCTCGCGCGACGCCGCGATCTCGGCCTCGGTGCGCGCTCCGTACCGTACGCGTGCCATGTCTCGCACCACCCTTCTGGGCACCTCCCAGCGGTAGCCGGGGGAGGTTCTGTAACACAGTTACACCGCCGTCGATGAAGGGTAAAGACCCCTGCACCGGCCGGAATTGACGATCCGACAGATTGGCGGGACGGCCATGGCCAGAACCACGCTCACCCGCGACGAGGTACTGGAGGCGGCCACCCGCCTGGTCAAGCAGCACGGCCCGGCCGCCCTCACCATGCGCAAACTCGCCGCCGAGCTGGGCACCGCGGTGACCTCCATCTACTGGCACGTCGGCAATCGCGAATCACTGCTGGACGCCCTCGTGGAGCGGACCGTCCAGGACATGGGCGCGATCAGGCCGGCCGGCCGCACGCCCACCGAGCGGATCCTCTCCGTGGCCCGGATCCTGCGCCGCGAACTGCGTGAGCGGCCGCACCTGATCGCGATGGTCCACGAACGCGGGCTCACCGAGCGGATGTTCCTGCCCGCCCAGCAGGCGCTGGTCCACGAGGTGCACGCGGCCGGGCTGCGCGGGGCCCGGGCCGCCGACGCGGTGCGCGCGGTCCAGTTCCAGATCGTCGGCTTCCTGCTCGTGGAGCGCAACCGCGAGCGCTCCCCCGCCCAGTCCCCCGCCGAGAGCGAGCTCTGGGACCCTCCCCCTGGCTCCGCCGGGGGGACCCCCGCCGCCGCTCCCGACGACCCGGAACTGGCCCGCGCCCTGGCCCGCCCGGCGGATCCGGAACGGCTGTTCCTGCTGTCCGTACGGGCCCTCGTACAGGCCCTGCTGCGGGCGGCCCGATAATCGCTTTGCCCCGTGCCGCCTTCCGTGATCAGATCGGGAACACGGGGGCGGCTCCCCGGCGCGCTTCCTTCTCACCTTCTCCGAAAAGTTCCTGCGCGCCCACTCTCCGCCCCCGTTTTCACGTTCGCGGAGGGACACCACCCATGCCTGCCATCGAGTCCGTGCTGCTGCGCCGCCTCCAGACGGTCTACGTCGACGCCACGCCCCACCAGGCCGCCCGCACCGGCGGATCCGCCCTGCGCAGGCTCGAATCGGAGCTCCTGGACCGCGGGTTCACCCTCTCCCCCGGCCTCTACGACGCCCTGGCCGCACTCCCCTCCGAGCAACTCGCCCGCACCCACACACGGCTGGCCGGCCTCGCCGACGAACTGCTCGGCTCGGACCGCACGCACATCCCGCTCCGGCGCGGATTCCCCGCCACCGTGCCCCGCAACACCGACCGGCTGTACATACACCGGGTCTTCGCGCACCTGCTCCAGGAGCCGGATCTGCCGTGCGTCCTGTGCGGCGAGCAGCGCACCGTCTTCCCCGTCTCCCCCTGCGCCCATCTGGTCTGCCGGCTGTGCTGGGACGGCTCCGATTACAGCGCCTGCCCGCTCTGCCACCGGCGGATCGACCCCGCCGACCCGTTCCTACGGCCCTACCGGCCCGCCGGCGCCAAGAACCTCGGTGCCGGCGGCCCGCCCCGGCTGCTGCGCCACGGCGCCGACCGCGCCGCCGACGCGAGCGCGGTCGTGGCGGAGCTGCTCGCCCGGCGCACCCCCCTCTCCCCACAGGACCGCGAGGACCTGCTCACCCTCCTGCCGGTGAGCGCCGCCGGTTCCGGGGAGCTGCCCGAGGAGATTCCCGTACGGGAGACCAAGGCGCTGGTCCTCGGCGCGCTGCTGCCCGCCGCCGAAGACCGCGGACCGCTGCTGCGGCGGCTGACCACCGCCACCGACGTGCTGCGGCTGCTCGCCGTGCTGTCCGGCGGGGACGCGGGGCTCACGCCGCTGCCGCCCCGGTTCACCTCCCTGCCCCGGCCGCTGCGGCGCGCCCTGCTCGGCGTGCTCGACGCGCTGCCGGCCCCGTACCTCGTCGAGGACCTGCTGCGGCACCCGACCGCCTGGAAGCGGGCCGCCGAGACCCTGCATCCCTTCGAGCAGCACACCCGGCACCCGCGCGCCGCCCTCGCCTTCGCCGTACTGCGGGACACCCCGCTGTCCTCGGCCCTCGGCGCGGCCCTGCGGGCGACCGCCGCCGCACACCCGGACGCCGCCCGCGTGGACGGCGACCGGATCCGCCCCGCGACCTGGGCCGGGCGGCTGGAACAGGCCCTCGCCCGGGGGGAGGCGGGGGCCGCCGCCGCGCTCGCCGGACAGCGCCCCGGGGAACTCGTACGCCGCCTCGACCACCTGCTGCGCCTGCACCCCGGCGACCTGCTCGTCCCGGAGCTGGCGGACGCCCTGGACCGCGGGCTGCCCGCCGTCGGCGCGGGTCCGCTGCTGTCCGCGCTCGGGGCGCTGCGCGTACGCGCCGAGGACCGCACCGGCCGGCGCCGGGTGTTCTTCCCGAAGGGCCAGATCGCCTCCGCCCAGTCCGTGGCCGAGGCGCGCCCGCCGCTGCCCGCGCCACTCGTCGCGGCAACCGTGGCGCTGCTGGAGGGCGAGGTACTGCGCCGTTTCGCGGCGGCCGGGGCGGATCCGTACGACCTGGCCGTCCTGGACTCCGCCCTCGCGGACCTCACCGTGCCCTTCGGCGAGCGCAGCTCCGCCAAGTCCCTGGTCGCGGTTCCGCGGGGCAGTACGCAGACGCTGCCGGAGGGCGAGGTGCTGCGGCTGTTCCTGCACTGGACGGAGCCGGAGGGCAACCGGACCGATCTGGACCTGTCGGTCGCCTTCTTCGACGCCGACTGGAACTTCACCGGCCTGTGCGACTACACCAGCCTCGCGCACGGCCGGCAGGGGGCCGCCGTGCACTCCGGCGACCTCACCTCCGCCCCGGCTCCGGCCGGGGCCACCGAGTACGTCGACATGGACCTGGCGAAGCTGGCCCGGCAGGGTGACGTGTACGCGGTCCCGCTGGTGTTCAGCTTCAACAACGTGCCCTTCGAGGAGCTGCCCGACGCCTTCGCCGGCTTCATGGCCCTGCCGGCCGGGGGCCCGCGCGACTCCTCCTACGATCCGCGCACCGTGCGCCAGCGCTTCGACCTGGCGGGCCAATCCCGGGTGTGCATGCCGATGGTGGTGGACCTGAGCGCCCGCCGGATGCTGTGGGCGGACGTCCATCTGCCGCCGGCGGACGGGTTCCAGAGCGTCGGCTCGCACGGCGACCTGCTCGCCGTCACCGCCTCCGAGGTCTGGGAGCACTTCGGCTCCGGCACCCGCACCACCCTGTGGGACCTGGCGGTGTGGCGGGCGGCTGCCCGCTCCCGCGAGGTGGCCGTCGTACGCCGGGCACCGCTTCCGGGGCTTCCGGACGAGCTGTGGCACTACCGGGCCGGGACGGACGAGCCGGTGGCCGCCTTCGCCGCCCGGGTCGCGGCCCTGGAGCCGCCGCAGGCGCGCACGCCCCGGGCGGACGCCGACGCGCACGCCGCCGAACTGGCGGCGGGCAAGCGGGTGTTCCTCGCACTCGCCCACGCGACCGTGGCCCCGGCGGGGGCTTCGGGGACGGCGTACCGGCTGTTCCCGGGGCCGTCCGAGGTGCCCGGGTCCTTCGTCCGGGTGAGCGCCGGAGAGCTCGTGGCGGAGCTGGGCTGAATCGGCGTCCGGCCACGGCTGTCGGTGGGGGCCGATATCCTCTGTGACCATGCTCGACGACCGTACGACCGCAGAGACGACGTGGCCGACCGCGTACCCCGAGGGGTACGCGGTCGTCGACGTGGAGACGACCGGGCTCGCTCGCGACGACCGGATAATCTCCGCCGCCGTCTACCGGCTCGACGCGCAGGGCAATGTGGAGGACCACTGGTACACCCTGGTCAACCCGCAGCGGGACCCGGGCCCGGTGTGGATCCACGGGCTGACCAGCGACATGCTCCAGGACGCGCCGCTCTTCAAGGACATCGCCGAGGAGTTCGCGGGCCGGCTCGCCGACCGGGTGCTGGTCGCGCACAACGCCATCTTCGACTGGCAGATGATCGCCCGGGAGTACGCGCGGGCCGCCGAGACCGCGCCGGTCCGTCAGCGGCTGTGCACGATCGCCCTGTCGAAGGAGCTGAACCTCCCGCTGCCCAACCACAAGCTGGAGTCGCTCGCCGCGCACTTCGGCGTGGTCCAGCAGCGTGCCCACCACGCGCTCGACGACGCCCGCGTGCTCGCGGAGGCGTTCCGTCCGTCGCTGCACGCCGCCGCGCGGGACGGCGTACGGCTGCCCCTGCTGGAATGCCGGCCGCTGACGGAGTGGTCGGACTCCCCCGTCACCCCGCGGGTCGGCCACCAGGCCTCGTACGGGAGCAGCAGCAGCTGGCGGCCCTCGCGCAAGCGGCCGCCGTGCCCGCACCCGAATCCGGGGCGCTTCGAGGACGGCAAGCCGCTGAAGCAGGGCATGCGGATCGCCTTCTCGGGTGACACCTCGGTGGACCGGGAGCTGCTCGAGGACCGGGCGATCGAGGCGGGCCTGCACATCGCGACGAGTGTGTCGCGGCTCACGAGCCTGCTCGTGACGAACGACCCCGGCTCGGCCACCTCCAAGACGGTCAAGGCGAAGTCCTTCGGTACGCCGGTGGTCGACGAGGCGGCCTTCACCCAGCTGCTGCGGGACGTGGCTGCGGCAGACGGGTGAGCGTCGGGCGACTCGCCCGGCACCCGCTTTCGCGTTCGGCCCGTCCGGTCCCACCCTGTGGCGCATGGCACGTTGTGAGGTCTGCGGAAACGATTACGGCATGTCCTTCGAGGTGCACGCGCAGGGCAGCGTGCACGTCTTCGACTGCTTCTCCTGCGCCATCCACCGCATGGCGCCGATCTGCGAGCACTGCCGGGTGCAGATCATCGGGCAGGGCGTCGAGGTCGAGGGCCAGTGGTTCTGCGGGGCGCACTGCGCCCGCGCGGAAGGGAAGGTGGGCATCGTCGACCGCGTGTAACCCTCCCCCGGTTCCCCCTTCGCGACCCCGGACGGCCACCCGGCCGCCGGGGTCTTCCCGGCTGGGGGTACCGTCGTGGGCGTGTACCGCTTTGTGCTGACCCGGCAATGGGTGTGCCTCACCCTGATCGCCCTCGCCCTCATCCCCGCGATGATCAAGCTGGGGTTCTGGCAGTACCACCGCCATGAGCACCGGGTCGCGCAGAACGAGCTGATCGCGTCGAACCTGTCCGCGAAGCCGGTACCCATGACCGAGGTGACCTCCCCCGGCCACCAGGTCCCGCGGTCCGACTACTGGCGCGCCGTCACCGCCACCGGGACGTACGACACCGCGCACGAGGTCGTCGTCCGCATGCGGACGGACAACGACCGCAAGGTCGGCGTCCACGTCCTGACCCCGCTCGTGCTCGCCGACGGCCGGGTGGTGCTGGTCAACCGCGGCTGGGTCGCGGGCGGCGACGACCCGCGCGCGTACCCGCCGGTTCCGGCCGCGCCCTCGGGCGAGGTGACGGTCACCGGGCGGCTGAAGGCCGACGAGACGAGCGCCGGCAGCGGCATCAAGGCCCGCAAGGGCCTGCCGGACCGCCAGGTGATGCTGATCAACAGCGCCCAGCAGGCGGAGTACCTGGGCAAGCCCGTCCTCGGCGGCTACCTGGAACTCACCGCGCCGGTCCCGGCGGGCGGCAGCCCGGAGACGGTCGCCGAGCCCGACCACGACTCGATCGGCCCGCACATGGCGTACGCCGTGCAGTGGTGGCTGTTCGCCTCGGCGGTGCCGGTGGGCTGGCTGGTCCTCGTACGGCGGGAGAAGCGCGACCGCGCGGCGGCCGCGGCGGCCGGCACCATCCCCGCGCGGGAGCCGGCGCCGACGGCGTAGCGTGTCGGGCATGGATCTTGGACTGAAAGACCGTGTCTACGTCGTCACCGGAGCCACCCGGGGCCTGGGCTTCGCCACGGCACGCGAACTGGCGGCGGACGGTGCGAACGTGATCGTGACGGGCCGCGACGCCGCGCGCGCCGCCGAAGCGGCGGCCTCGCTGGGACCGGACGCGGTGGGAGTCGCCGCGGACAACGCCGACCCGGAGGCGGCGGCCGCGCTCGTCGCCACCGCGAAGGAACGCTTCGGCCGCTTCGACGGCATCCTCATCAGCGTCGGCGGCCCCGTCCCCGGCTCTGCGGCGAGCAACACGGACGAGCAGTGGGCCGCGGCCTTCGAATCGGTCTTCCTGGGCGCCGTGCGGCTGGCCCGCGCGGCGGCGGCCGAGCTGGGCGAGGGCGGGGTCATCGCCTTCGTGCTGTCGGGCTCGGTCCACGAGCCGATCCCGGGCCTGACCATCTCCAACGGCCTGCGGCCGGGGCTGGCGGGCTTCGCCAAGTCCCTGTCGGTGGAGCTCGGGCCTCGGGGCATCCGCGTGGTCGGGCTGCTGCCGGCCCGGATCGACACCGACCGCGTCCGCGACCTCGACGCCCTGTCGGGCGATGCGAAGGCGGCCCGCGCGGCCAACGAGTCCGGCATTCCGCTGCGGCGTTACGGCACCCCGGAGGAGTTCGGCCGCTCGGCGGCGTTCCTGCTGTCGCCTGCGGCCTCGTACCTGACGGGCATCATGCTCCCGGTCGACGGCGGCTCCCGCCACGGCTTCTGACACCCCGCCCTCCCGGGCCGGCCGCGGCTAGGTGACGCGGCGCGCGCGGTGGGAGGTGATCCGCAGGCGGGCCTCTGCGGGGAGTTCGGGGAGGCCCGCCGACCGGCGGGCGTGGTGCAGCACCGGCCCGGCCAGCCCGGCCAGCGCATCGGCCGGGACCGCATGCGGCTCCAGCTCCAGGTCCACCCGCAGCTTCGGCCCACGCCGCCGGCCGCGTCGCCCCTGCCGGCCCCGCAGCACGGCGCTGCACCGGGCGACCCCGTCCAGCGCCGCCGCCTCCGCGGCCACCGCCTCCTCCAGCGCCCGCCCCCGCAACACCGCGAACGCCCCGTCCCCGGTGTCCACCACCAGGGCGGGCAGCCGCGCGCGCCGCAGCTGCGCCAGCAGCCACCACAGCGCGAGCACCACGCACACCCCGAGCCCGGCGAGCACCGCCCACCACCACCAGCCCTCGGCATGCCAGTACCGCTGCCGGGTCGCCGCCGTCAGCAGCGGCTCGTGGCGGCCGCCGAGCGGCCGGGACCCCGTCAGCAGCGCCACCCCGGCCGCCAGCAGGACGAGGCCGATGATCCCGAGCAGGATCCGGTTCACCGTCCCGAGCATCGCTCACCCCTTCCCGACGGCGGCCCGGGTGACCCGTACCCGCGCCTGCGGCGCGTGCGCGAGGCCCAGTTCCCCGATGCCGACGGCCAGTACCGCCTCCAGGTCGGCCCGTACGTCGTCCAGCTCGCGGAAGTGCGACGCGGCCCGGACCGCGACGTGGGACCGGCCCACCGCGACCCGTGCCGACCGCACCCCGGACACCTCCATGGCCCGGTCCCGCAGCACCTGCGCCGCGGCCTTCCGCCCGAGCCCGGCCCGTACCCCGGCGTCCGGGCCGGGCGTCCGCATCGGCAGGATCCGGCGGAGCCCGGGGGTCAGCGCGAGGAACAGGAGCACCGCCCCGGCCACGGCGAGGGCCCCCGCGAGCACGAGCACCCCCGGGTCGGCGGGGGTGTGCCGCTCCAGCTGGTGGGCGAGTTCGCGGCGCCACTGCATGCCGGGACGGTGGGTCCGTACGGCGGCGAGGTCGTAGAGGAACAGGCCCGCGACCGCGAGCACGGCGAGGGCGGTCAGCGCGGCCGGGACCCGCCGGGCGGACCGGAACCGGGCGACGCGGACCGGGGCTTGGCCGGGGGCCGGGTTCGGGACCGGGTTCGGGGCCGGGTTCGGGACCGGGTTCGGGACCGGGTTCGGGACCGGGTTCGGGACCGGGTTCGGGACCGGGTTCGGGACCGGGGCCCCGCCGGGGGCGGGCGCCGTCACCGCAGCTTCCGGTCCCGCGCGGCGGCGGTGCGGGTGTGCGCGGAGTGCAGGTGCTCGATGTCGATGTCCACCGCGGGTACGGACATGGCGGCACACTCCTCGACGCGGCGGACGACCTGTCGGCGTACGGCCGCGCACTGGGCGGCGAGGTCGCAGGGGTAGTCGAGCTCGAGGCTCACCCGTACCCGGGCGATGTCATGGTGCACGGTGACGGTGGCGTGCGGGGTGGCCGGCCCGGCACCGGCGGCTCCTGCGGCACCCGGCGCCTTCGGCGGGCCGCCCGGCTGCGCGGCGAGCGCCTCCCGGGCGGCCTGGGCCGCGATCTTGGCGACGACCCGGTCGGCGATCCGGGTGGCCCCCCGGTCGGCCGGGGGCACCCGCTGCGGGGTCGCCCGTGGCGTGCTCATCGGGGCCTCACCTGTCACGGTCGCGGGGGCGGAAGAAGTCTCCGGGCTCCAGGTCCCCGTCCAGGAACCGGCCCACGACGAAGCCGATGGCGCCGAGCGCCGCCACCAGCAGGAAGGCCCCGAAACCGCCGAAGTATCCGGCGAATGCCAGCGCCATGCCGGCGAAGAGGCCGACGACAGCCATCCTCATGCGGGCTCCTTCACTGGAGTCGGGGCTCCGGCTCCTCGTCGGGCTCGTCGGGAAGTTTGACATCGCTGACCGCGATGTTGACCTCGACGACCTCCAGGCTCGTCATCCGCTCGACCGCCGAGATGACGTTCTCACGGACGGCCCGGGCCACGTCGCGGATCGACACGCCGTAGTCGACGACGATCTCCAGGTCGAGGGCCGTCTGCACCTCGCCGACCTCGGCCTTGACCCCGCGGGTGACGGACGACTTCGCCCCGCCGGGGACGCGGTCGCGGACGGCGCCGAAAGTACGGGCGAGCCCGCTGCCGCTGCCCATGGCATGGACGCCGACCACCTCGCGTGCGGCGAGTCCGGCGATCTTCTCGACCACCCCGTCGGAGATGGTGGTGCGGCCGCGTTCGGCCGGGTTGCGGGAGGCGCCCCCGGATGCGGATTCGGTCATCGCGTGTCCCTTCGCCAGGATGGACTCACTCCGCACCACGGTAAGCGCGGGGCCGCGACGGCGCTCCGGGACTACGCCGGTCGGCCGGGGCCGGTTCCCCGCCGCCGCTTGACCTCAAGTGCGGTCGAGGTCCGAGGGTGGCCAAGTGATCAAGGCCGAGAGGCCGTGCCGAACGAGGGGGATGTCATGCGGGCGATACGGGTGGACGGGTACGGCGGTCCGGAGGTCCTGGTGCCGGTCGAGCTGGCGGACCCGGTCCCGGGGGCGGGCGAGGTGGTGGTCCGGGCCGAGGCCGTGGACACGATCTTCGTGGAGACCCAGATCCGCGGGGGCTGGGGCGAGGCCTTCGGCATCCACCCGCCGTACGTGCCGGGCGGCGCGGCCGCGGGGACGGTCGTCGCGGTGGGCGAGGGGGTGGACCCGGGCTGGCACGGCCGCCGGGTGGTGGCCGCCCCGGGTACGAAGGGGACGTACGCGGAACTGGTCCGGGTCCCGGTGGAGCTGCTGGTCCCGGTCCCGGAGGGGCTGGAGCCGGCGGAGGCGGCTGCGCTGGCGCACGACGGGGTGACCGGTTCGGGCATCGCCGAGGGCGTCGGGATCGGCGCGGGCGACCGGGTGCTGATCCTGGGCGCCGCCGGCGGGATGGGGACGCTGCTGGTGCAGATCGCGGTGGCGGCGGGAGCGTACGTGGTCGGGGCGGCGCGGGGCGAGCAGAAGCTGGCGCTGGTCCGGGAGCTGGGCGCGGACCGGGCGGTGGACTACACGGAACCGGGCTGGACCGAGGCGGTCGGCGGTCCGGTGGACGTCCTGCTGGACGGAGTCGGCGGCGAGCTGGGCCTGGCCGGCTTCGGGCTGGTCCGGGACGGGGGAAGGGTCTCGGCGCACGGCGCACCGAGCGGCGGCTTCACGGAGCTGGACCCGGCGGAGGTGGAGCGGCGCGGGATCGCCCTGCGCGGGATCGCGGAGGTCCAGTTCCCGCCGGCGGAGATCACCCGCCTGGCGGGCCTCGCCCTGGCCGAGGCGGCGGCGGGGCGGCTCCGCCCGGTGATCGCTCGCAGGTTCCCGCTGGCCGAGGCCGCGGAAGCCCACCGCGCGATCGAAGCCCGCACCATCCCGGGCAAGGCTCTCCTGATCCCCTGACGGTCCCCACCCCGGCGGACCCCGGCCCGCGGCCGGCCGGGCACCTCGGCCCCGCCGGCGATGGAGGCGCGGAGCGCGGGGGCAGCGCCCCCGCAGCGGCGTCACACCCGCAGGGCCCGGCAGGGCACGACGACGACAGCCCCGCCGGCGGTCGAGGCGGGCGGAGTCAGTCCGAAAGACCGGCCAGAGCGCGGAGGCGGCGGGCCTGGGCGGCGCGTTCCGCCGAGCGCTGGGCGTCGTACGGGCGGGACGGCGCGTCGCGGAGCAGCGCCTTCGTCTCGATCACGGCATCCCGCGGCGGAGCCAGCAGCGCCGTCGTGAGGTCCTGCACCGCCGCGTCGAGCTCGTCGGCCGGTACGACCAGGTTGGCCAGCCCGACCCGCTCCGCCTCCTCGGCATGCACGAAGCGGCCCGTCGCGCAGATCTCCAGCGCGCGGGCATAGCCCACCAGGGCGGTCAGCGGCTGCGTGCCCGCCAGGTCCGGCACGAGGCCGAGGCTGGTCTCGCGCATGGCGAACTGAACGTCGTCCGCGACCACCCGCAGGTCACAGGCCAGCGCGAGCTGGAAGCCGGCGCCGATCGCGTGCCCCTGTACGGCGGCGATGGAGACGATGTCGTTGCGCCGCCACCAGGTGAAAGCCTCCTGGTACTCGGCAATGGTGGAGTCGAGCAGTTCGTCCGAACCGCGCGCCAGATCGAGGAAGGACGGCTCACCCTCGAAACCCTCGGGGGTGAACGCCTGCCGGTCGAGTCCGGCGGAGAAGGACTTGCCCTCACCGCGCAGCACCACGACCCGGACGGTGCCCGGCAACGACCTTCCGGCCTCCGTCAACGCCCGCCAGAGCGCGGGGGACTGAGCGTTTCGCTTGGCCGGATTGGTCAGTGTCACCGTGGCGACCGAGTCGTCCACGGTGAGCCGTACGCCGTCCTTGTCGAGCAGAGCCATCTGTGTGCCTCCGGTGTGCAGTCGGCCGCATTCCCGGCCTAAGTGACTGCACAGTAACCACCCGGTCGGCCGCGGGGCCGACCGGGGGTCACCGAAGGAACCGCGGTGTGGGCAGGCAAGCGTCATCCACCCCGGCCCCGGGCCTCACGGCCTGGGGGTACCCCCCAGCGGCAGCCGGGGGAGATCCGGGTCAGGCCGAAGCCGCCTTCTTGCCGCGCGTCGCGCCACCGCGACCACGCAGCACGACTCCGGACTCGCTCAGCATCCGGTGGACGAATCCGTAAGACCGGCCGGTTTCCTCGGCCAGCGCACGGATACTCGCACCGGAGTCGTACTTCTTCTTCAGGTCTGCCGCGAGCTTGTCGCGCGCGGCGCCGGTTACCCGGCTGCCCTTCTTCAGAGTCTCGGCCACCCGTGCCTCCTCGTGGGAAGTGCGCTCTGGACTTCTCATGATCACCCCTCCCCGGCTTCCTGGCCACCCATTCAGCAAGGTCGGTGCGACGGCATTTCTCGAGCAGTGGACGCACGATCAGAACGGAATCTTCTCTTCCGCTGCATGACGTCCGTCACACTTCTCCGCCCTCACCGGGAATCGCCAGGTCAGGGGCCAGATGCCGAAAAACGACGGCCCCGGCCGCATGCCCGGGCGGGCACGGCCGGGGCCGTCGTACAGAACGCAGAGGTACGAGACCGTCTCACTCAGATGATGGATCACACCTGAGCCGAATGATCCATAAGGAACTGGATCAACCCGCCGGGCGCCTGCCGGGCACCCGCCAGGCACTCTCCGGGCGCCGGTCGGGCTCCCTTCGGCGGACGTCAGGCGAGGGCGACGAGGTCCCGGTAGTCCGGGCCCCACAGGTCCTCGACGCCGTCCGGGAGCAGGATGATCCGCTCCGGCTCCAGCGCCTCGACCGCGCCCTCGTCGTGCGTGACGAGGATGACCGCGCCCTTGTACGTGCGCAGCGCGCCCAGGATCTCCTCGCGGCTGGCGGGGTCCAGGTTGTTGGTGGGCTCGTCGAGGAGCAGCACGTTCGCCGAGGAGACGACCAGCGTCGCCAGGGCCAGACGGGTCTTCTCGCCGCCGGAGAGCACCCCGGCCGGCTTGTCCACGTCGTCGCCGGAGAACAGGAACGAGCCGAGCGTCTTGCGTACGGCGACCAGGTCCAGGTCGGGCGCGGCGGAGCGCATGTTCTCCAGGACCGTACGCCCCGGGTCGAGCGTCTCGTGCTCCTGGGCGTAGTAGCCGAGCTTGAGGCCGTGGCCCGGGGTGACCTCGCCGGTGTCCGGCTTCTCGGCGCCCGCGAGCAGCCGCAGCAGCGTGGTCTTGCCGGCGCCGTTGAGGCCGAGGATGACCACGCGGGAGCCCTTGTCGATGGCCAGGTCGACGTCGGTGAAGATCTCCAGGGAGCCGTACGACTTCGACAGGCCCTCGGCGGTCAGCGGGGTCTTGCCGCAGGGCGCCGGGTCGGGGAAGCGCAGCTTGGCGACCTTGTCGGAGACGCGGACCGCCTCGAGGCCCGACAGCAGGCGCTCGGCGCGCTTGGCCATGTTCTGCGCGGCGACGGTCTTGGTCGCCTTGGCGCGCATCTTGTCGGCCTGCGAGTTCAGGGCCGCGGCCTTCTTCTCGGCGTTCTGGCGCTCGCGCTTGCGGCGCTTCTCGTCGGCCTCGCGCTGCTGCTGGTAGAGCTTCCAGCCCATGTTGTAGACGTCGATCTGGGAGCGGTTGGCGTCCAGGTAGAAGACCTTGTTGACGACGGTCTCGACCAGGTCGACATCGTGGGAGATCACGATGAAGCCGCCGCGGTAGTTCTTCAGGTAGTCCCGCAGCCAGACGATCGAGTCGGCGTCGAGGTGGTTCGTGGGCTCGTCGAGGAGCAGGGTGTCGGCGTCCGAGAAGAGGATCCGGGCGAGCTCGACACGGCGCCGCTGGCCGCCGGAGAGGGTGTGCAGCGGCTGGCCGAGTACGCGGTCGGGCAGGCCGAGGGCGGCCGAGATGGTCGCGGCCTCCGACTCGGCGGCGTACCCGCCCTTGGTGAGGAACTCGGTCTCCTGGCGCTCGTACTGGCGCAGCGCCTTCTCGCGGGTGGCGCCGGAGCCGGTGGCGATGCGCTCCTCGTTCATCCGCATCTTGCGCAGGAGGACGTCGAGGCCGCGGGCGGAGAGGATCCGGTCGCGGGCGAGCACGTCGAGGTCGCCGGTGCGCGGGTCCTGCGGGAGGTAGCCGACCTCGCCCGAGCGGGCGATGCTGCCGGCGGCGGGCTGCCCCTCGCCCGCGAGGCACTTGGTGAGGGTGGTCTTGCCTGCTCCGTTGCGGCCGACCAGGCCGATGCGGTCGCCCTTGGCGACACGGAAGGAGGCGGACTCGATGAGGACGCGGGCGCCGGCGCGCAGCTCGACGCCGGTGGCGGTGATCACGGAAATACTCCAGGGCGGGGGGACGGCGGAAGGGGGGCAGGACGCGATGCTTCGACGCCGCTAATCCGCGAGGAGATTTGCCATGGGATTCATTCTACCGGGGGTGCGCAACTAGTTATGGGGGCGTCCGCCCCTTGACGCGCGCCCTTCGACCTGCCCGCCGGCCCTCCCGTCCGCAGGTCCCGTCCGTCCCCCGTCGGGCGCGCGGATCGTCCCGCTGGGCCATGGCGCGTATCAGGATGGACCGGGTGATACCCGCCACAGAGGCGGCGACCTTGGACGCGGCGGGCGCGGTCGGCGACGACCGGATCCAGGAGGAGTTCCAGGCCGGGTGATCCCGGAGTCCTGGACGCACGGCTCGGCCCGCAAGCGCCGGCAGTGGCTCTGCCAGGGCTGCCGCACGGGGCGAGTTGACGCAGTGCAACACCTTCCGCCGACCGCCTTCCCCCGGGCTGTCAGTGCCGCCTGCCATGCTGTGCCGTGGGTCACATTCACGAGCACGAGAAGGAGTGATCGCCATGGCAGGCGTTCCGTCCGTCTTTCCGACACTGCTCTACCGCGACGCCAAGGCCGCGATCCAGCAGCTGACGGAGGCATTCGGATTCACCCAGGTCGCGGTGTACGAGGGTGACGACGGCGCCGTGATGCACGCCGAGCTGTCGTACGGGAACGGCGCGGTGATGCTCGGCAGCAAGGGCCGCGGCGGCGTGTTCGACAAGGCGATGGAGAACGCCGGGCCGGCCGGGGTCTACGTCGTGGTCGACGATGTGGACGCGCACCACCGCCGGGCCGCCGACCACGGGGTGGAGATCCTGATGGAGCCCACCGACCAGGAGTACGGCTCGCGGGACTACATGGCCCGCGACGCGGAGGGCAACATCTGGAGCTTCGGTACGTACGCGCCGCAGGTCTGATCTCCACGGCGGCGCGTACGTCCGGCGGTACGGGGGCTACACCCCGCCGGTGTGGACCTGGAAGGCGGCCCGGCGGACCGCCTTGGCCAGGGCCGGGTCCGGGTGCGCGGCGGCCAGGGCGACCAGGACCTGGACGGTGCGGGGATGGCCGACCGCGCGGACCTCGTCCAGCAGCCGCGGGACGGTGGTCCGGACGGCCGAGTCGAGGTGGCGTGCCAGCAGGTCCGCCTCGCCGTGGTCGGCGATGGCGGCCGCGGTGTCCACCCAGAGCCAGGTCGACTCCTCGGCGGTGAGCACGTCCTGGGCCTCGTCGGGATCCACCCCGTCGTGCTCGGCGAGCCAGAGCAGGGCATAGGGGCGCAGGGCGGGATCGCGGACGGCGGCGCGCACCTCGGGTTCGGCCGGGGCGCCGACCACGCGCAGGGCCTCGAAGGCGAGGCCGCGCAGCAGGGCGTCCTCGCCGCGGGCGGCGTGCAGCAGCTCGCTGACGGCGTGGCCGACGGGGCGGGCGGCGAGCCAGGCCTGGTACTCGGCGCGGGCCGGTCCCGGGGTCAGCCGGGCGCAGCCGTGCAGCATCGCGGCGGCGGACTGCTCGATGTTCCCCGCGGGGCTCTGCGCGGCGACGCAGATCTGCTCGAGCTTGACCCAGACGGCCCAGCTGCCGAGCGGGGTGAGGGCGGCCTGCGCGGGGCCGAGTGTGACGGCGTCGACGGCGGCGAGCCCGCCGAGCGCCCAGCGCAGCAGCCGGGCGAGCGGAACGGGGACCGTGTGGGGGACGGCGGCCTCCGCGACGGCGGCGGCCGCCTCGGAGCCGCTGGCTCCGGGGCCGGCCGCCGGTGCCGTGGCTGCCGTGGCTGCCGTCCCGTCAGAGGGCGAAGTCTCGCGCGCCGGGGCGTCGTAGGGGACCTCGCACCGCTCGTCGCGCAGTTCGGTGACCCGCTGGCCGAGCAGGTCCAGCAGATCCGGGACGGTCACGGGACCGGCGGACAGCTGGAGCAGGGACAGCAGTTGGGGCATCGACTCGACCACCTCGGCGACGACCGCGGGCGCGATGTCGGCGGGGGCCGGGTGGACCAGAGACCAGGCGTCGAACAGGGCGACCCAGCCGCGCAGTACGGCAGTGTCGTCGCGGTCCCAGGCGCGCAGTCGCCAGCCGGGGCGGGCGTGGCCGCCGTGCACTTCCACGAGGCCGGCGAGCCGGGCGCGGTCCCAGCCGACCCGGATCTGTCCGTGTGTCAGGTCCAGTTCACCGGCGGCCCGTTCGACATCGGCGGCGGGCAGCGCTCCCGCCGGGGCGGGCCGGCCTCCGCCGCCGGCACCGAGGTTGAGCTCGGCCCAGCGGGCGAGCCGTACGGCGTCGGCGAGCGAGGCCCGGGCCCGGTTCGCGAGTTCGCCCGTGGCCGGGGTACCCGCCGGGGGCCGGGAGGCGGGACGGGCGCGTCGGTCGGTCACCGCCTTGCGGGCCGCGGCGACGGAACGCGGGGAGACGAGTCGGAGTCTGGAGTCGCGAGCCAACTGCTCATCAGGCTTTCGGGACGTCACGGAAGCAGTCTCGCCCGTCACCGGCCGAAAGCCCAAACGGAACCAGCCATTATCGCCGGTCTCCATGGGGACATACCGGGAAATTGGCCACTCCCTGCCCCTCCGGGCACACGGCCTTCACATAAGAGGGGTCAGGAAGCGCCGCAGGGCTTCCTCATATCCGGCCGGATCAGCGTTCCACATCGCCCCGTGCGGGGCTTCGCGGACGGTCCTCAGGGCGACGAGGTCGGGGCGGGCGGCGGCGAGCCTGCGGGAGGGCTCCCAGGGGGCGAGCGTGTCGTCCGGGCCGTGGAAGATCAGGACGGGGACGCGCAGCGCCGCGGGGTCCGCCGCCGGCCCCCCGCGGTCGGCGCGCAGTCCGGCGCGCCCCTCGGCGGCCCGCACCGCGAACGGCACCAGCGCGGCCGGGGTGCGGCGGGCGGCGACGAGCGCGCGCAGGGTGGCGTGCCGGTCGAGCACCGGCGAGTCCAGCACGAGCCCGGAGATCCGGTCGGCGAGGGCCGAGCGCCCGGCGGCGTACAGGGCCATGGCCGCCCCCGTGGACCAGCCGTGCAGGACGACCCGGCGGGCGCCGTAGCGCAGGGCGTAGCGGATGGCGGCGTCCACGTCCCGCCACTCCGATTCGCCGAGGTGGCCGAGGCCGTCCGGTGAGGCCGGGGCGCCGAGGTCGCCGCGGTAGGCGAGGGCGAGGACGGGCATCTGGTGGCGGTGGAGGAAGGGCATGACCACCATCGGGTGCTCGCGGCCGGCGCCGAGCCCGTGCACGGCGATCACCCAGGTGTCGCGGGCGGCGGGCACGAACCAGGCGGGCAGCGCGCCGAGCTCGCCGGGGACGTCCACGTCGGCGTGGTCGAGCCCGAGGGCGGTGCCGGGATTGCCCTGGTGGACCTGGGGGGTGAGGGCCACCCGGGTGCCGGGGTCGAGGCTGCCGTGGGTGACGGAGAGGAGCCGGCGTACGACGGTGTCCGGGCCGTGCGCGGCTCCGTCGAGGACGGGCCCGACCACGGCGTGCACCCCCGGGGCGGCGAGCCCGTACGTACCGGGGCGCAGGGAGGCCAGCGAGCGGGTCAGCTCGATCTCCCCGGAGCCCGCGGAGTGGACGCTGAGCCGCGGCCCGCCGGGCAGGGGGCGACCGGGTTCGTGCCGCAGGGCGGCGTCGGCGGCGCAGCGGCCGGCCGCGACCGCGGCCGCGGCGGCGCCGACGAGGGTGGTCGCGACGGCCGCGGCCGTCGCTGTGGCGGTACGCACCGCTCCAGTGTCGAGGCGGCAGCCCGGGCCGGCCACTGGAGCGGAATACTCCGAATACGGCCGGGCGGGGTCGGGAAGGGATCACGAAGAGCCCCCCACAGGCCGGCCGGCGGAGTGATCTGGATCACTTCCCGAGCCCCTCCGGGGCGGACCCGGGGGCTTCCGGCCCCCTGCGGAGCCGTTCATTCACCCTGCTTTGACGTGCGTTAATCGGTATATCAGCCAAAAAAACCGGACGAAGGTCCCGATGGCACGACGGGCCAGTACACCGCTCCGCCCAAGTCAGTTCATCTTCCGTTCACTCAGGTTGCCTACGGTCGCCGAGCCACTGACGTCAAACAGAAGCCTGGGTAAATGGAGCACATAACGCTTCTCCTCGGGATCGTGATCATTACCGCTCTCGTGTTCGACTTCACGAACGGTTTCCACGACACAGCCAACGCGATGGCCACCACCATCTCGACCGGCGCCCTCAAGCCCAAGACGGCGGTGGCCATGTCCGCCGTGCTCAACCTCGTCGGCGCGTTCATGTCCGTGGAGGTCGCCAAGACGATCTCCAAGGGCCTGATCAACGAGGAGGGCATCCAGCCGGAAGTGATCTTCGCCGCGCTGGTCGGCGCGATCCTCTGGAACCTCGTCACCTGGCTGGTCGGACTCCCCTCCAGCTCGTCCCACGCCCTGATGGGCGGCCTGATCGGTGCCGCGGTCGCCTCCGCCGGCATCGGCGCGGTCAACGGCAGCGTGGTCGTCACCAAGGTGCTCATCCCCGCCGTCGCCGCCCCGATCGTGGCCGGCGTGGCCGCGATGCTGGCCGCGAAGGTCACGTACAGGCTCGGCGGCAAGGTCGGCCAGAAGACCTCCACCAAGGGCTACCGCGCCGGCCAGATCGCCTCGGCCGGTCTCGTCTCCCTCGCGCACGGCACCAATGACGCGCAGAAGACGATGGGCATCATCACCCTCGCCCTCGTCGCGGGCGGCGCCCTGGACTCCGGCGCGAACCCGCCGGTATGGGTCATCATCTCCGCCGGCATGGCCATCGCGCTGGGCACCTCCCTGGGCGGCTGGCGCATCATCCGCACCCTGGGCAGCGGTCTGACCGACCTGCAGCCGCAGCAGGGCTTCGCCGCCCAGACCTCGGCCGCCAGCGTCATCCTGGCCTCCTCCAGCCTCGGCTTCTCCCTCTCCACCACCCACGCGTGCTCCGGCGCCGTCATGGGTGCGGGCCTGGGCCGCAAGGGCGGTGTGGTCCGCTGGTCCACCGCCACCCGCATGTTCATCGCCTGGGGCCTGACCCTGCCGGCCGCCGCCGTCGTCGCCTCCGGTGCCGAGCTGGTCATGCGCACCGGTGACATCGGCGTCGCAGCCGTCGCGCTCTTCCTGATCGCCTCCTGCGTCGCCATCTGGGCCATCTCGCGCCGTCAGGTCGTCGACCACAGCAACGTCAACGACGCGCAGCCGGCCGCGGCCGAGGAGCCGGGCGTCGTCACCACGGCCATGGCCGCCGTCACCGTCCCGCCGACCATGGCCGCCGAAGCCGCCGCCGGTACGACCGCCGCGGTCACGGACGACGCCCTGAAGGCCACCATCCCGGCGGCCCCTGCGGCTCCGGCCGCCGCGGTCTGACCCCGAGAACGACAGAGGAATCCGCAGTATGAAGATCGACTGGGCAGCACTCGGCTCCGTCTTCGGGGTCAGCCTCTCCGCCACCGTCGCGCTCGTGGCCCTGTTCACGATGGGCCTGGTGGGCCTCTCCAAGCACGAGGCCGCCACCGAGCAGGGCGCCGCCGCCACCCTGGCCCGCAGCGGTGCGTACGCCTGCTTCGCGCTCGTCGCGGCAGCGGTGGCGTACGGGTTCTACCTGATCGTCGCCTGACCGGGCTCGGGCACGGCGTACGAAAGCTCCCTCCGGGTTTCCCGGGGGGAGCTTTCCCGTCCCCGTGACCTGTTCCTGTGACCTGCCTCGCCGCAGGTCAACGGCGAGTTGACGGGCCTTCGCGGTGCGTGGTGGACTGCCCGAGCCAATACGGCGGCATGGAGAGGAAGTCCGGTGCGAATCCGGCGCGGTCCCGCCACTGTCACCGGGGAGCACGCGGCACGTGCGCCCCGGGAGCCAGGAACTCCCACCGCCGGACACGTCGAACCAGGGCGCGGACCCTGAGTGAGGACATACCTGCCACCATGCGTGCCGATCGCGTCTTCGCGTACGGCGCCACGGCGGGCCTGATCGGCGACCGGATCCTCGGTGATCCGCGCCGAGGGCACCCCGTGGCCGCCTTCGGACGAGCCGCCGCCGCCGTCGAACGCGCCCTGTGGCGCGACGACCGCGCCCGGGGCCTCGTCCACACCTTCGTCTGCGCCGGGGGCGCGGCCGCCGTCGGTGCGCTGGGCGCCCGCGCCGTGCGCTCCCGGCCCGCGGCCGCCCGTATCGCCCTGACCGCAGCGGCCACCTGGGCCGTCGTCGGCGGCACCTCCCTGGGCCGCGAGGCCCGCGCCATCGGCGGCGCGCTCGCCGCCGGGGACGCCGAGGTGGCCCGCGAACGGCTGCCGCACCTGTGCGGGCGCGACCCGCAGGCCCTGGACGAGCGGCAGATGGCCCGCGCCGTCGTGGAGTCGGTCGCCGAGAACACCTCCGACGCGGTGGTCGGGGCCCTGGTGTGGGGCGCCGCAGCCGGTGTCCCCGGGCTGCTGGCGTTCCGCGCCGTGAACACCCTGGACGCGATGGTGGGCCACAAGTCGCCGCGGTACCTGCGCTACGGCTGGGCCTCGGCCCGGCTCGACGATCTCGCGGGCTGGCCGGGCGCCCGGCTGACCGCCCTGGCCGCCGTACTGGCCGGCCCCGACCGGCGGGGAGCCGTACGGGCCTGGCGTGCGGACGCCGCCAAGCACCCGAGCCCGAACGCCGGGCCCGTGGAGGCCTCGTTCGCCGGGGCGCTCGGCGTACGGCTGGGGGGCACCCTGGCGTACGGGGGGCGGGTCGAGCACCGGGCCGTGCTGAACGGCGAGGCGGGGCGGCCGGTGGAGGTCGCGGACATCGAACGGGCCGTGCGGCTGTCACGGCAGGTGACGTGGCTGGCCCTCGGGGCGTGTGTGGCACTGCGCTGTGCGGTGTCACGTCGGGCTGGGAGGGGACGCCGATGAGCGGCGGGAAGCTGGGCGGAGGACTCCTCGTCGCCGGCACGACATCGGACGCGGGCAAGAGCGTGGTCACGGCGGGCATCTGCCGCTGGCTGGCCCGGCAGGGCGTGAAGGTGGCGCCCTTCAAGGCGCAGAACATGTCGCTGAACTCGTTCGTGACGCGCGAGGGCGCCGAGATCGGGCGTGCCCAGGCGATGCAGGCGCAGGCGGCGTGCGTGGAGCCGACGGCGCTGATGAACCCGGTGCTGCTCAAGCCCGGCAGCGACCGCAGCAGCCAGGTGGTGCTGCTGGGCAAGCCGGTGGGCGAGATGAGTGCGCGCGGCTACCACGGCGGGCGCCAGGAGCAATTGCTCGGCGTCGTCACGGACTGTCTGGAGCAGCTGCGGGGCACGTATGACGCCGTGATCTGCGAGGGGGCGGGCAGTCCGGCCGAGATCAACCTGCGCCGGACCGACATCGTGAACATGGGCATCGCGCGGGCCGCGCGGTTCCCGGTGGTCGTGGTCGGGGACATCGACCGGGGCGGGGTCTTCGCCTCGTTCTTCGGTACGACGGCGCTGCTGTCGCCGCAGGACCAGTCGCTGATCGCGGGATACATGGTGAACAAGTTCCGCGGCGACGTGTCGCTGCTGGAGCCGGGCATGGAGATGCTGCGTTCCCTCACCGGGCGGGGGACGTACGGCGTCCTCCCCTTCCAGCACGGCCTGGGCATCGACGAGGAGGACGGGCTCCGGGTCTCCCTGCGGGGCGCGGTGCGCGAGTCGGTCGTGGCGCCGCCGGTCGGCGAGGACGTCCTGCGGGTCGCGGTGTGCGCGGTGCCGCTGATGTCGAACTTCACGGACGTCGACGCGCTGGCCGCGGAACCGGGCGTGGTGGTGCGGTTCGTGGACCGGGCGGAGGAGCTGGCCGACGCGGACCTGGTCGTCGTACCCGGTACGCGCGGCACGGTGAAGGCCCTGGAGTGGCTGCGCGAGCGCGGCTTGGCCGACGCCTTGGCGCGGCGGGCCGCGCAGGGCCGGCCGGTCCTGGGCATCTGCGGCGGCTTCCAGGTGCTCGGCGAGCACATCGAGGACGAGGTCGAGTCGCGGGCGGGCTCGGTGGACGGCCTCGGCCTGCTGCCGGTGCGGATCCGCTTCGAGCGGGAGAAGACCCTGGCGCGGCCGGAGGGTTCGGCGCTGGGCGAACCGGTGACGGGCTACGAGATCCACCACGGGGTGGCCGAAGTCCTCGGCGGGGAGCCGTTCCTGGACGGCTGCCGGGTCGGGTCGGTCTGGGGCACCCACTGGCACGGCTCGCTGGAGTCGGACGGCTTCCGCCGGGCGTTCCTGCGGGAGGTGGCCTCGGCCGCGGGCCGCCGGTTCGTCCCGGCGCCGGACACGTCGTTCTCCGCGCTGCGGGAAGAGCAGCTGGACCTGCTCGGCGATCTGATCGAGGAACACGCGGACACCGCCGCCCTGCTCCGCCTGATCGAGGGCGGAGCCCCGTCGGGCCTCCCCTTCCTCCCGCCGGGGGCGCCGTGACGGGCCGGGCCCCGCGGGCGGCCCGCCCCAGCCGGCCGGATCCGAACTGCCGTAGGCACATCCGTACAGAAGGAGTGAGCAACGCATGAGCACGCCCTACCCGTTCACCGCAGTGGTCGGCCAGACCGACCTGCGGCTGGCGCTCCTGCTCAACGCCGTGAGCCCAGCGGTCGGCGGCGTGCTCGTGCGCGGCGAGAAGGGCACCGCCAAGTCCACCGCCGTCCGCGCGCTGTCCGCGCTGCTGCCGCAGGTCGACGTCGTCCCCGGCTGCCGGTTCTCCTGCGCGCCGGGCGCACCCGACCCCTCGTGCCCGGACGGCCCGCACGAGGCCGGCCCCGGAACCGCTCGCCCCGCCCGGATGGTGGAGCTGCCCGTCGGCGCCTCCGAGGACCGCCTCGTCGGCGCCCTCGACATCGAACGTGCCCTCGCCGAAGGCGTGAAGGCCTTCGAGCCCGGTCTGCTGGCCGACGCGCACCGCGGGATCCTGTACGTCGACGAGGTCAACCTGCTCCACGACCACCTGATCGACCTGCTCCTCGACGCCGCCGCGATGGGCGCCTCCTACGTCGAGCGCGAGGGCGTCTCCGTACGCCACGCCGCCCGCTTCCTGCTCGTCGGCACCATGAACCCCGAGGAGGGCGAGCTCCGCCCGCAGCTCCTCGACCGGTTCGGGCTGACCGTCGAGGTGGCGGCCTCCCGCGAGCCCGTCCAGCGCGTCGAGGTGGTGCGCCGCCGGCTCGCGTACGAGGACGACCCGGCCGGCTTCGCGACCCGCTGGGCCGGCGACGAACAGGACGTGCGCGCCCGTGTCGTGGCCGCCCGGGCCCTGCTCCCGCAGGTCCGCCTCGGCGACGCCTCGCTGCTCCAGATCGCCGCGACCTGCGCCGCCTTCGAGGTCGACGGCATGCGCGCCGACATCGTGATGGCCCGTACGGCGACCGCGCTGGCCGCGTGGGCCGGGCGGACCGAGGTGCGCAAGGAGGACGTACGGCAGGCCGCGCTGCTGGCGCTCCCCCACCGACGCAGGCGTGCCCCCTTCGACGCGCCGGGCCTCGACGAGGACAAGCTCGACGAGATCCTGGACCGGTTCCCCGACGAGGAGCCGGAGAACGAGCCCGACCCGGAGCCCGAGGGTCCGGACGACGGCGGCCCGGACGGCGGAGGCCCGGACGGCGGAGGCGGCGGGGTCCCCCCGCAGGGCGGCGGACCCGGGGCGCCCGAGGCCCCTGAGTCCCCCGAGGCCCAGGACGACGCGACCCCGCCGGCCCCGGACGCACCGGAGGCCCCCGAGCCGCAGCCCGCCTCCCAGGACGGCGCCGCGCCCGAGCAGGCCGCCGTACGGGCCGCCGAGCCGTTCCGGACCAAGATGCTCAGCGTGCCGGGCCTCGGCGAGGGCGCGTCCGGGCGGCGTTCGCGCGCCCGGACCGCGCACGGCCGGACCACCGGCGCCCAGCGCCCCCGCGGCCACCTGACGAAGCTGCACCTCGCCGCGACCGTCCAGGCCGCCGCCCCGCACCAGAAGGCACGCGGGCGCACCGGGCGCGGGCTCGTCGTCCGCAAGGACGACCTGCGCCAGGCCACCCGGGAGGGACGCGAGGGCAACCTGGTCCTCTTCGTCGTCGACGCCTCCGGCTCGATGGCCGCCCGGCAGCGCATGAGCGCGGTCAAGGGCGCGGTGCTCTCGCTGCTGCTGGACGCCTACCAGCGCCGGGACAAGGTCGGTCTGATCACTTTCCGCGGCGCCGCCGCCGAGCTGGCGCTGCCGCCCACCTCCTCGGTGGACGCGGCCGCGGCCCGGCTCGAGCAGCTGCCGACCGGCGGGCGCACCCCGCTCGCCGCGGGCCTGCTGAAGGCCCACGAGGTGCTGCGGATCGAGCGGATGCGGGATCCGAGCCGCCGTCCGCTGCTCGTGGTCGTCACCGACGGGCGGGCCACCTCGGCCGGTTCCGCCGGCGGCCGGGCGGACGGCACGCCGCGCGAGCTGGCCGGGCGCAGCGCCCGGCTGCTCCAGGCCGAGGGCGTCGCGTCGGTGGTCGTGGACTGCGAGTCGGGGCCGGTCCGGCTGGGGCTGGCCGGCGTACTGGCCGCCGACCTCGGCGGGCCCGCCGTCACGCTCGACGGGCTGCGGTCCGACTCGCTGGCCGGGCTCGTGAAGAACGTACGTACCGCAGTGACTTCCCCGTCTCACCACACCACCAGGAGGGCCGCGTAATGCCGCAGGGACAGCCGACCGTCATTCCGGACGACGGACTCACGACGCGCCAGCGCCGCAACCGCCCGCTCGTCTTCGTCCACACCGGCCCGGGCAAGGGCAAGTCGACGGCGGCCTTCGGGCTGGCGCTGCGCGCGTGGAACCAGGGCTGGCCGATCGGGGTGTTCCAGTTCGTCAAGTCGGCGAAGTGGAAGGTCGGCGAGGAGAACGCGCTCAAGGTGCTCGGCGCCTCCGGCGAGGGCGGCCCGGTCGTCTGGCACAAGATGGGCGAGGGCTGGTCCTGGGTCCAGCGGGACGCGCAGCTCGACAACGAGCAGGCGGCCAAGGAGGGCTGGGAGCAGGTCAAGCGCGACCTGGCCGCCGAGACGCACAGGCTGTACGTGCTCGACGAGTTCGCGTACCCGATGCACTGGGGCTGGATCGATGTCGACGAGGTCATCGAGGTGCTCCGCAACCGTCCCGGTACCCAGCACGTGGTGATCACGGGACGCAACGCGCCGGAGAAGCTGGTGGAGTTCGCGGACCTGGTCACGGAGATGACCAAGGTCAAGCACCCGATGGACGCCGGCCAGAAGGGCCAGAAGGGCATCGAGTGGTGACATCGCTCCGGTTCAGCGTGCCGCGTCTGGTGATCGCCGCGCCGTCCTCCGGCAGCGGCAAGACCACGGTCGCGACGGGCCTGATGGCGGCCTTCTCGGAGCGCGGCCTCGCCGTGTCCCCGCACAAGGCCGGGCCCGACTACATCGACCCCGGCTACCACGCGCTGGCCACGGGCCGGCCGGGGCGCAACCTGGACGCCTTCATGTGCGGGCCGGAGCTGGTCGCTCCGCTGTTCGCGCACGGGGCTGCGGGGTGCGATCTCGCGATCGTCGAAGGCGTGATGGGGCTCTACGACGGGGCCGCGGGGCGGGGCGAGCTGGCGTCGACGGCGCAGGTCGCGAAGCTGCTGCGGGCGCCGGTGGTGCTGGTGGTCGACGCCTCGTCGCAGTCGCGGTCGGTGGCGGCGCTGGTGCACGGCTTCGCGTCGTTCGACCCGCAGGTGCGGCTGGGGGGCGTGATCCTGAACAAGGTGGGCTCCGACCGGCACGAGGTGATGCTGCGGGAGGCGCTGGAGGAGGCCGGGATGCCGGTCCTCGGTGTCCTGCGGCGGGCTCCGCAGGTGGCTGCGCCCTCGCGGCACCTGGGTCTGGTGCCGGTCGCCGAGCGGCGGTCGGACGCGCTGTCCTCGGTCGCGGCCCTGGCCGAGCAGGTCCGGGCCGGCTGCGACCTGGACGCCCTGATGGCCCTGGCCCGTTCCGCGCCGCCGCTGACCTGCGAAGTCTGGTCCCCGGAGCAGGCTCTGTCCGGCGCCGCCGGGCGCGGTTCGGCCCCGGGGGCGTTGGGGGCGCCGGGGGTCTCCCCGGCGGTGGTCGGGGGAGGGTTCGGGGGCAGCGCCCCCGACAGCTGCGCCGCACCCGTCATCGCCGTCGCGGGCGGACCGGCGTTCACGTTCTCCTACGCCGAGCACGCCGAGCTGCTCACCGCCGCCGGAGCGGAGGTCGTCACCTTCGACCCCTTGCGGGACGAAACGCTCCCGCCCCGCACCACCGGCCTGGTGATCGGCGGCGGGTTCCCCGAGGTGTACGCCCCCGAGCTCGCCGCCAACGAGCCGCTGCGCAAGGCCGTCGCGGGTTTCGCCGCGGACGGCGGGCCCGTCGCCGCCGAGTGCGCCGGGCTGCTGTACCTCGCGCGGTCGCTCGACGGGAAGCCCATGTGCGGGGTCCTGGACGCCGACGCGCGGATGTCGGAGCGCCTGACCCTCGGCTACCGCGAGGCCGTAGCGGTGTCGGACAGCGCCCTCGCCGCCACCGGTACCCGGCTGCGCGGCCACGAGTTCCACCGCACGGTGATCGAGCCCGGCGCAGGTGCGGCCCCCGCCTGGGGGTTCACCCACCCCGAACGCCGGGTCGAGGGCTTCGTACAGCAGGGTGTGCACGCCAGCTATCTGCACACGCACTGGGCGGCGGAGCCCTCCGTCGCCCGCCGCTTCGCGCAAGCGGCGGCAGCGTACCGGTGACATCAGTCCGCGAGGCCCACCACCAGCCAGATCCCGGCCACCCCGCCCACCGTGCACATCAGCGTGGACAGGGCGGGGTGCTTGTGGTGCGCCTCGGGCAGGATCTCGGCGGCCGCCAGGTACAGCAGGGCCCCGCCGAAGAAGCCGAGGTACGCCCCGAGCGGTTCCTCCGGAAGGGTGAACAGCAGCGTGGACGCCGCGCCCAGCACCGGGGCGACCGCGTCCGCGAGGAGCATCATCACGGCCTTGCGGCGGGCGTTCCCGTACAGCCGGGTGAGCGTGTACGTGTTGAACCCGTCGGCGAAGTCGTGCGTGATGACGGCCAGCGACACGGCCGCCCCCATCCCGCCGCCGACCTGGAAGGCCACGCCCAGGGCCACTCCGTCGGCGAAGCTGTGGCCGACCATCGCCGCGGCCGCCGTCAGCCCGACCTCGGGGACGCGGCCCCCGTTCTCGGCTCCGTGCGCGGCCTGCCGTACCGCCAGCACGCGTTCCACGACGTGCGCGATCAGGAACCCGGCCACGAAGAGCAGCAGCGCGAGCGGGACGCCGAACACCTCGCGGCCCGCCGCGCGCAGCGACTCCGGCAGCAGGTCGAGGCCCACGACGCCGAGCATCAGCCCGCCGGCCAGGCCCAGCACGAGGTGGCGGCGGTCGGTGACGCGTTGCGCCGTCCATCCGCCTGCCAGGGTCATCAGGAACGCGCCCAACGCCACGATCACGGCCATGTGCCCCTGAATACCGACTCCTCGCCCCGTGCGCACGTGTGCGCGCGGGCGGCGGGCCACGAACCATTGACGACTACGGAGGGGACATGATCCCGGTGGGCGAGTACGCGACGCAGCTGGTGGTCGGGGTCGGCGGACGCGCGGGGGTGTCCGTGGCGGAGGTCTGCGCGCTGGTCGAGGAGACGCTGCGGGGGGCCGGGCTGGCCGCCGGGGCGGTGAAGGCACTGGCCACGGTGGAGTCGAAGGCGGGCGAGGCCGGGATCACGGGCGCGGCGAAACGTTTCGGCGTGCCGCTGCTCAGCTATCCCGCCGAGGAGCTCGCGGGCATCTTCGTACCGCACCCCTCCGACGCGGTCCGCGACGCCACCGGGACCTCCTCGGTGGCGGAGGCCGCGGCGCTCGCGGGCGGCGGGGAGCTGCTCGTACCGAAGCGCCGGTCGGTGGCGGCTACCTGCGCCGTGGCCACTGCGCAGGCCCACGACCTGCGCCATCACGGGGACGCGGAGGTGCGCGGCGACGGCGGCGCGCTGGTGGACCTCGCGGTGAACGTACGGGCGCACACCCCGCCCGAGTGGCTCAGGCAGCGCATCGCGGCTTCGCTCGACGCTCTCTGCGCATACCCCGACGGGCGGACCGCCCGCGCGGCGGTGGCGGCTCGGCACGGGCTGCCGGCCGATCGGGTGCTGTTGACGGCCGGGGCCGCGGAGGCGTTCGTGCTGATCGCGCGGGCTCTTGGTGCGCAGCGGCCGGTCGTGGTGCACCCGCAGTTCACGGAGCCGGAGGCGGCCCTGCGCGACGCGGGGCACACGGTGGAGCGGGTGGTGCTGCGGGCGGCGGACGGGTTCCGGCTGGACCCGGCGGCGGTGCCCGAGGACGCGGACCTGGTGGTGGTGGGCAACCCGACGAACCCGACGTCCGTCCTGCACCCGGCGGCGGCGCTGGCCGCGCTGGCCCGGCCGGGCCGGATCCTGGTCGTGGACGAGGCGTTCATGGACGCGGTCCCGGGTGAGCGGGAGGCGCTGGCCGGGCGGACGGACGTGCCGGGTCTGGTGGTGCTGCGGAGCCTGACCAAGACGTGGGGGCTGGCGGGGCTGCGGATCGGCTACGTGCTGGCCGAGCCGGAAGTGATCGCGAAGCTGGCGGCGGCGCAGCCGCTGTGGCCGGTGTCGACGCCGGCGCTGGTGGCGGCGGAGGCCTGCGTGGCCCCGGCGGCGCTGGCGGAGGCGGAGGCCGCGGCCCGGCAGATCGCGGTGGACCGGGCGCATCTGCTGGCGGGGCTCACGGAGTTCGAGGAGATCACGGTGTCGGGGGTGGCGGAGGGGCCGTTCGTCCTGATCCAGGTGGAGGGCGCCATGGAGATCCGGACCCGGCTGCGCGCCCTCGGCTTCGCGGTCCGCCGCGGGGACACCTTCCCGGGCCTGGACCGCTCCTGGCTCCGCCTGGCGGTCCGCGACCGCGCCACGACGGGCCGTCTCCTCCAGGCCCTCGACCACGCCCTCGCACTGACCGCCCGCTGACCTGCCCCTCCCCGACCCGCCCCTCCCCGACCGCGGCAGCCGAACCGCCCACGCCGAGCGGCCGATGCCTCTGACCTGCGGCGCCGCGAATATCCGGACGGTCCGGCTCCGTTGGCGGGGCGGGGCGGGGGTAGGCGATGATCTCCGCACCAGCAGGGACACCCGGGGGGGCGGAATGAAGTCAACAGCAAAAACGGGCGCGGCACTGGCCGCGGTGGCGGTCGTGGCCGGCGGGATCCTCGCCATGCCGAGCCTGCTCGACCACGGCAAGGACGCCGGCGAGCAGCGGCTCCAGGGCAAGCCCGGCCAGGGCAAGGCGAGTCCCACGGCGCCCGCCGGCGCCAAGCCGTTCACGCTGGTCGCGACCGGCGACATCATCCCGTACCCGTCGATCATCCAGCGGGCCGCGGACGACGCGCAGGGCAGCGGCCAGAGCCACGACTTCCGGAAGATACTCGCCGGGGTCAAGCCCCTGGTGGCCGCCGCCGACCTGGCGATATGCCACCACGAGATACCGTACGGCCGGCCCGGCGGCCCCTACACCGGATATCCCGCGTTCAAGGCCCCGCACCAGCTGGCCGACGCCCTGAAGGACGCCGGGTACGACAGCTGCTCGACCGGCTCGAACCACACCCTGGACGACGGATACGACGGCCTCGTCCGCACCCTGGAGCACCTGGACCGGGTCGGCATCAAGCACGTCGGCTCGGCCCGCAGCGCCGACGAGGCCAAGGCCCCGGCGGTGCTCTCCGCCGGCGGCGCCAAGGTCGCCCAGCTGGACTACACGTACGGGACGAACGGCATCCCGGTGCCGGCCGGGAAGCCCTGGTCCGTCAACCTGCTCGACCAGAACCGGATCATCGCCGACGCCCGCGCGGCCCGGGCGGCCGGCGCGAACGTCGTCGTCCTCAGCGTCCACTGGGGCACCGAGTGGCAGACGGCACCCGACCAGCAACAGCACGATCTGGCGCAGGCGCTGACCGCCTCGCACGGCCCGGACGGGCTCCCCGACATCGATCTGATCCTCGGTACGCACAACCACGTGCCGCAGCCCTACGAGAAGATCAACGGAACCTGGGTCGTCTTCGGCATGGGCGACCAGGTCGCCAGCTTCTACGAGGCCGACAAGGCGCGCGGCAACATGTCCTCGATCCCGCGCTTCACCTTCGCCCCGGCGGCCGCCCACCCCGGCCGCTGGGAGGTGGCCAAGGCCGAGTACCTCACGCAGTACTCGGACATGACCCCGCCGTTCCGCGTCGTCTGCGCCTCCTGCGCCCCCTCCGACTCCGGGCTCGGCGCCGCCAAGCAGGCCGCGTACGCCGCCGTCGACAAGCAGGTCAGCGCCGCCGTGCTGTCGCGCGGAGCCGACAAGCAGGGCCTGGAGCACGCCACCCGCTGATCCACGGCACCACGGACTCCGTCAGGAGGCCGCGAGGCCGCGAGGTCACGAGGTCACGAGGTGCGGCCGCGCCGGGTCACGACCAGCGCGGTCACACCGGCGCCGAGCAGGACCAGGGCACCGCCCGCGACGTACGGGGTCAGCGAACCGCCGCCGGTCTCGGCCAGGTTGGCGTCGGCGGTGATGCCGGCCCCGGTCCCGGAGGCGGCCGACTGCGCCTTGATGTCGGGCTTCGCCGACGGCTCCGGGGCCGGCCCGGCCGGGGATTCGCAGTGCGCCTCGGCGAGCACGACCTCGCCCTCGACCTGCGCCACGTTCAGGTCCAGCGGGTTCACCGACACCTTCAGCCGGAGCGCGGCCGCGGCGGCCGTGGTGGAGGTGGTCTCGGTGCCGGAGAGCTCCAGGCTGACCAGGCCCACCTTGGGGATCTCGACCTTGGTCGGGCCGCCCGCCGAGAGGGTGACCTTCTTGCCGAGCACGGTCACCGTGCCCAGCACGTTCGAGCCGGCCACGGGCTTCTTGCCCGCCTCGCACACGGCCTTGGAGGTGACGTTCTCCACCTGGATCAGGGAGAGCAGCGGCAGCCCCGGCACGTGCACCTCGGCGTTGGCCAGGTGGACCTCCGCCTCGGCGCGGTTCTTGTCGGCGGTGGCCTTGGAGGTGGCCACGTCCGCGCGCAGCACGCTCACCGGCCGGCCTCCCTCGACCCCGTCCAGGGTCACGGAGAGGGCGGTCTTCTCGGCCGTCGCGGGGGCGCTGACCTCGTTGAGGGTGGTCTTCAGCGGCAGGTCGACGGTCTTGTTGAGCAGGCCCACGTCCAGTCCGGCGCGCAGGACGACCGCACCGGCCTTGCCCTCACCGCCGCCCGTGGAGCCGCCGCCTCCGGTGGCGAAGGCGGGCGGGGCGGTGAGCAGGGCGACCGCTCCCGTGGCGAGCAGGACGGCTGCGGGCATGCGGAAGGTGTTGCTGTTCAAGATGGTGGAACCCCCGGGGAGATGGGAGCCGTCGCGCCGCCAATGGGGGACATCGCGCGCCGACGGCCTCTAACCCTCGGAATCTTTACGCACGGAGAGTGAACGGGCGGCAACCTGGGGTGAGTTCACCCCAAAGGGTGGTTTCCATGCAGGTATTCGATTCACTGCGCATCACGAGGAACGGGAGTTCTTTTCCGCCACGAATCCGAGGGGAATACGCCGACGCCGGCGCCCCGGACGGCCACTCATAACGACCACCGTGGCACCGGCGTCACGCGGTGCGTCAACCAGCGCGTCAGCCGCCGCGCCAACCCTGCGCTCAGGCGCGGACCTTGCCGTTCACGACCACGCGCCGCGGCTGCGCCAGCGCCCGTACGTCGGCCCGCGGGTCGGCGTCGTAGACCACCAGGTCGGCCGGCGCCCCCTCGGTCAGACCTGGCCTGCCGAGCCACTCGCGTGCCGCCCACGTCGTCGCCGAGAGGGCCTCCAGGGCCGGGATCCCGGCCCGCACCAGCTCCGAAACCTCGGCCGCGACCAGGCCGTGCGGCAGGGAACCCCCCGCGTCGGTGCCGACGTACACGCCGATGCCCGCGTCGTAGGCGGCCCGTACGGTGTCGTACCGGCGCTCGTGCAACCGCCTCATGTGCGCCGACCAGCGCGGGAACTTCGCCTCGCCGCCCGCCGCCATCTTCGGGAACGTCGCGATGTTCACGAGCGTCGGGACGATCGCCACCCCGCGCTCCGCGAACAGCGGGATGGTGTCCTGCGTGAGCCCCGTGGCGTGCTCGATGCAGTCGATGCCCGCCTCGACCAGGTCGCGCAGCGAGTCCTCCGCGAAGCAGTGCGCGGTCACCCGGGCGCCCAGCCGGTGCGCTTCGGCGATGGCCGCCTCGACCTCGGCCCGCGGCCAGCAGGCCGCCAGGTCCCCGACCTCGCGGTCGATCCAGTCCCCCACCAGCTTCACCCAGCCGTCGCCGCGCTGCGCCTCGCGGCCCACGTACGCGACGAGGTCGGCGGGCTCGATCTCGTGGGCGAAGTTACGGATGTAGCGGCGCGGGCGGGCGATGTGCCGGCCGGCCCGGATGATCTTCGGGAGGTCCTCGCGGTCGTCGATCCAGCGGGTGTCGGAGGGGGTTCCGGCATCGCGGATGAGCAGGGTGCCGGCGTCGCGGTCGGTCAGGGCCTGCCGTTCGGCGGTCTCCGCGTCGACCGGACCGTGGGCGTCCAGCCCCACGTGGCAGTGCGCGTCGACCAGGCCGGGCAGGGCCCAGCCGGACACCGTGGTGATCTCGCGGGCCCCGTGCGGGCGTTCGTACGAGATCCGGCCGCCGACCACCCAGAGCTCGTCGCGCACGTCGTCGGGTCCGACGAGCACACGCCCCTTCACATGCAGCACGTCATCGGTCATGTCCCGCACTGTACGTGCGTGCTGGGTAGGCTCTTGCGGTAGCCCCGGACGAAGAGAGCACCGCCGTGAACCACCCCCTCCTGGACCTTCCGCCGCTCACCGCGGAGCGCTTCGCGCAGATCGAGCAGGGGGTCGCTGACCTGCTCGGCACCCGCCAGGACGTGGTGATCACCCAGGGCGAGGCGCTGCTGCCGCTGGAGGGGTGCATCCGCTCGGGGGCGCGGCCCGGTTCGACGGCGCTGAACATCGTCACCGGCCCGTACGGGACCACCTTCGGCAACTGGCTGCGCGACTGCGGGGCGGCGGTGGTGGACCTGGCCGTGCCCTTCGACACCGCGGTGACCGCAGGCCGGGTCGCGCAGGCGCTGGCCGAGCACCCGCAGGTCGACTTCGTCTCGCTGGTGCACGCGGAGGCGGCGACCGGCAATACCAACCCGGTCGCGGAGATCGGCGAGGCCGTACGGGCCCACGGCGCGCTGTTCATGCTGGACGCGGTGGCGTCGGTGGGCGCGGAGGCACTGCTTCCGGACTCGTGGGGCGTGGACCTGTGCGTGATCGGCGCCCAGAAGGCGATGGGCGGCCCGGCGGGCGTGTCGGCGGTGTCGGTGTCGGAGCGGGCATGGGCCCGGTTCGCGGAGAACCCGGCCGCGCCGCGCGGCTCGTACCTCTCCCTCCTGGACTGGAAGGATCGCTGGATCGACGGCGGGCGCAAGGCGCTGCTGCACGCTCCGGCGCAGCTGGAGATGCTGGCGCTGGAGGCCTGCCTGGACCGGATCACGGCCGAGGGCCTGCCCGCGGTCATGGCCCGTCATGCGGCGGCCGCGGAGGCGACCCGCTCGGGCGCGGTGGCGCTGGGCCTCTCCCCGTACGTCGGCCGGGCCTCGGAGGCGGCCCCGGTGGCCACCACGCTGCGGGTGGCGGACGCCTCGCTGGTGGTGGCCAAGGCCCTCGCCGCCGACCCGGCTGCCCCCCTCGCGGCGGGCGGCGGCGCGCTGGCCCGGGAGATGGTCCGGGTGAACCACTACGGCCGGGACGCGTCGCTGTCGGCGGTGCTGTCCTCCCTGACGGCCCTCGCCACCGCCCTGCGGGCGGACCCGGCCGAGGCGCTGGCCGCTGCGGAGGCGGCGTGGGCCGAGGCGCTGCACTGACCCCGTCCTCCTCGTAGTGCGTGCGGGCGGGCCTTTCGGTCGGCCCGCACGCACGCACGCATCACGAGGAGACGCCGTTGTCAGGCCTGCCGCGGGGCGGCGCAGGCGCCGCCGGGCTCGCAGGCCTCGGCCCCGGCGGCGGGCTCGGCGACCTCGCGGCCCGCCCACGCCTGCTCCAGCGCCCGGGTGAACACCTCGGCGGGCTGCCCGCCGGAGATCCCGTAGCGGCGGTCGAGGACGAAGAACGGCACGGCGTTGGCGCCGAGTTCGGCCGCCTCGCGCTCGTCGGCCCGCACCTCGGCGGCGTACGCGGAGTCGTCGGCGAGGACGGCACGCGCCTCCGCCTCGTCCAGCCCGGCCTCGACGGCGAGCGCGACGAGCACCTCGGCGTCGAAGACCGACCGCTCCTCGGCGAAGTTCGCACGGTAGGCGAGGTCGAGCAGCTCCTCCTGGCGGCCGCGGGCGGCGGCCAGGTGCAGCAGACGGTGGATGTCGAAGGTGTTGCCGTGGTCGCGGCCGTCGGTGCGGTACGTCAGCCCCTCGGCGCGGGCGCTGCCGGCGACGTGCTCCTCCATGCCGCGCGCCTCCTCGAGGGTGCGGCCGTACTTCTTGGCGAGCATCTCCAGGACCGGCGCCGTGCTGCCCTTGGGGCTGTTCGGGTCGAGCTCGAAGGACCGGAAGACGACCTCCACCTCGTCGCGGTGCGCGAACTCGGCCAGCCCCTTGGTGAAACGGGCCTTCCCGATGTAGCACCAGGGGCAGGCGATGTCGCTCCAGATCTCGACGCGCATGATCCTTCTTCTCTCCGGGTTCGTCGGGGCACCGCGGCTGCGAGCCGCGGCGGTTTCGTGTTCAACCACCTGGCGGAGCGTCTCATTCCCCGGACCCGGACGGCGGGCCGACGCTGAGCCAGAGCGTGAGGTGCGAGGCGGACCGGGCGGCACCCGCCGGATCCGGGCGCCAGCCGTGGCGGGCGTAGAAGGCCTGGGCCCGCAGGTTGTGCTCGTAGACCTCCAGCCGGACCCGGTCGACGCCGGCCCGCCGCCAGGCGTCGAGGCAGGCGGCGTGCAGGGCGGCCCCGGTGCCGCGGCGCCAGTGGACCGGGTCGACGTGGAGCTGGGTGAGGGTGGTCTCGCCGCCCTCGGTCCGGAAGGCGGCGACCCCCGTGAGCTCGCCGTCCCGCTCCGCGCAGAACACCCCGCCGTCGGCGGCGGCCCGCGCGACCGCCCGGGACCAGCCCTCGCGGGTCCGCGCGAGTTCGGCTTCGCCGGCGTAGGCCTGCTCGGGGACGCGGCCGCGGTAGTAGGTGGCCCGGGCCCGGGTGTGGAGGGCGGCTATGGCGTCGAGGTCTGCGGATTGCGCGGTCCTGATCATGGGAAAGGAAACGCGCCGGGAACCGTGTCGGTTCCCGGCGCGTCACGCGACGCCCGGCGCGGCTACTTCTTCAGCCACGCCTCCATCATCTTCTGGGCGATGGGGGCGGCGAGCCTGCCGCCGCCGATCTCGGAGCGGTCGGTGTCCGAGTTCTCGATCACCACGGCAACCGCGATCTGCTTGCCGCCCTGCTTGCCGTACGAGGTGAACCAGGCCAGCGGCGGCAGGCTGTTGTTCACGCCGCGCTGCGCCGTACCGGTCTTGCCGCCCACCTCGGCGCCCGCCACCTGCGCGGGCTTGCCACCGCCTTCGGTGGCGACGGTCCGCATGGCGTCCTGCAGCATCGACGCGGTCTTGCCGCTCATGACCTGCTCGGACTTCGGGTTCTTGAAGCTCTCGAGCACGTTGCCGTTCGCGTCGGTGACCTCGGAGACCGAGTGCGGGGCGACGAGCTTGCCGCCGTTCTCGATCGCGGCGGTCACCATCGCCATCTGGAGCGGGGTGGCCTGCACGTCGAACTGGCCGATACCCGTCTGCGCGACCTGGTCGACCGACATCTTGTTCGACGGGTACTTGCTCGCCGGCCGGGCGGTGACGGGCGTCGCGGTCTCCGTGTTGAAACCGAGCTTCTCGGCCATCGCCCGCATCTTGTCCTGCCCGAGCTTGTGCGCCAGCTCCGCGAAGACGTTGTTGCAGGACAGCCGCAGGGCGGTGCGCGCCGAGACGTTGTTGCAGGCCGCGGATCCCGCCTCGCTGGGCAGCAGGGTCCGGGTCCCGGGAATCGTGTACGGGTCCGGGGTGCCGGTCGGCGCGTCGAGGTTGGTGACCAGCCCGTTCTCGATGGCCGCCGCCAGGGTGACCAGCTTGAAGGTGGAGCCCGGCGCCTGCGGCTTGCGCAGGGCCACGTTCTCCATGGCCTTGCCCTTGTCCTCGATCAGCTTCTCCCAGGCCGCCTTGTCGTTGGCGCCGGTGATGCTGCCCGGGTCGTAGGAGGGGTTGTTCACGATGGCGAGGATCTCGCCGGTCGCCGGGTCGATGGCGACGGCGGCGCCCTGCTTGCCCTGGAGCGCGTCGTACGCGGCCTTCTGGACGTCCTTGTCGATGGTGGTCAGCACATTGCCCGGCGCGGCCCGCTTGTTGGTGAGCATGTCCATCACGGTCTTGAGCCGGTCGTCGGACCCGTTGAGGATCTTCTTGTAGACGCCCTCCAGCATGCTCGTGCCGAAGGCCTGGGAGCTGTAGCCGGTGATCGGCGCGTAGAGCGGACCGTCGACGTACGTGCGCTTGTACCCGAAGTCCTTGCCCTCCGTCTTCACCGAGCCGGTGATCGCCTCCCCGCCCACGATGATGTTGCCCAGCGGGTTCTCGTACTGCCCGATGAGGTTCCGCCGGTTGTTCTCGTTGTCTGCGAGGGCCTGGCCTTGGTAGGCCTGCACCCAGGTGACCCGCACCAAAAGGGCCAGCACCAGGAGCAGACAGAAGACCGACGCACGCCTGATCGTCTTGTTCATCCCCCAGAAGGACGCACCAAGGCCCCCGGTCGTTCCGCTCTGCCCCGATTGTGGCCGGGTTCTCAGCTTTTCTTCATGATGAAGCCGCCCTCGTAGGCCGCGATGACCGCCTGGGTGCGGTCGCGGGAGCCGGTTTTGGACAGGACCGCGGCGACGTGGGTCTTGACTGTCTGGGGGCCGACGCCGAGGCGTTCGCTCATCTCGTGGTTGGACAGTCCGGTGGCCATCAGGCGCAGTACGTCGGCCTCCCGCTCGGTGAGCCGGGCCACCCAGGGGGCGGCGGGGCCCGGGGCACCGGGGGCGTGGGCCGCGGCCAGGGAGCGGACGGCGGCCGGGAAGAGCAGGCAGTCGCCGCGGGCGACCAGGCGGACCGCGCCGACCAGCTCGTCGGGATCGGCCCGCTTCAGGAGGAACCCGGCGGCGCCCGCGCGCAGCGCGTCGTAGACGTACGCGTCGTTCTCGAAGGTGGTGACGACCACGATCCGGGGCGGTTCGGACATGGTGGCGATGATCTGCTCGGTGGCCCGGATGCCGTCGATCTCGGGCATCCGGACGTCCATCAGCACCACGTCGGGGGCCAGGGAGCGGACCACCGGGACGGCTTCGGCGCCGGAAGCCGCCTCGCCGACGACCTCGAGGTCCGGTTCGGCCTCGAGGATGACCCGCAGGGCGGTGCGGACCATGCGCTCGTCGTCGGCGAGCACGATGCGCAGCGGCGGCCGGGGCGCAGCGGTCATCGGGCTCCTCCGCCGAGCGGGAGGACGGCCCGCAGCCGCCACAGCCCCTGGTGCGGGCCGGCTTCGACGCGGCCGCCCAGCAGGGTGGCCCGCTCGGCGGCGCCGTGCAGCCCACGGCCCCCGGTGGTGCGGGGCTGCTGCCCGTCGGCGGTGTCCGGCGGATTGGTCATGGTGATCTCCAGTTCACGGTGGGTGCCGTCTTGCCTGCCTTGTACGGCGATCCGCAGCTCGATCGGGCTCGTACCGTGGCGCAGGGCGTTGCTCAGGCCCTCCTGGACGATCCGGTACGCCTCACGGGAGGTGATCGCCGGGAGCTGCGCCCAGTCCCCTGCCGGTCCGGGGGCCTGGTGGGCGGTGACGGTGGTGCCGGCGGCCCGGGTCCGGGCCAGCAGTCCGTCGAGGTCGGCGGAGAGGGTCGGCGCGGGTGCGGCGTCGGGCCGGGCCGGGTCGCCGTCCCGCAGCAGACCCAGTACGGCGTCCAGCTCGCCCACCGTCCGCCGGGTGGTGTCCTCGATCGCGGCCAGTGCCTCCCGTACGAACTCGGGGTCGCTGTCGAGCACCCGCCGGGCGGCGACCGCCTGGAGGGTGACGGCGCTCAGGGCGTGCCCGACCGCGTCGTGCAGCTCCCGGGCCAGCCTGTTGCGCACGGCCAGGTCGGCGGTCCGCTCCTCGGCCGCGGCCAGCCGGTCCGCCGCCGTCGGCCCGAGGAGTACGGGTGCCACCCGGGCCAGCAGCGCCCCGGCCCCGGCGGCGCACAGGACGAGCCCGCACAGCAGCCCGATCCCGAGCAGCGGGGCGGTGTACGGCGCGGCGCCGGTGCTGAACCAGCCCATCCCCATCCGGGCGTCCCGCAGCCCGCTCACGAACGGCAGCGCGATCAGCACCACCGCCATGGGCGGCACCGCGAGGCTCATCCCGCTGATCACCGCACCGACCCCGAGGTGCAGGGTCCACCAGGCCGAGGTCCGCCCCCGGGCCGCCCAGGACCGGGCCGGCCCCTCGGCCAGCCGCTCGCCCGGCACCCCGCACAGGGCCCGTACGGCGCCCACCGACATCGGCCGGACGAGCCCGAACACGGCGGTCACCGCGACCAGCGGCAGGGAGAGCCCGTAGGCGGCGAAGGTCAGCGGGGTGGAACCGAAGACGTTGCCCCCGCCCGCCGCGACACTGACCACCACCTGGGCGAGGAGGAAGTACGGCATCAGCAGGGCCCCGCCGAGGATCAGGTGGACCCAGCGCAGCCGGGCCCGCGCCCCCAGCAGCCGGCCCACGCCGGCCCGTGTCCCCGTCCGCATCCCGCTGCCCCCCGGCGTCCCGCTGCCCCCGTCGGTCCTCTCCCGCTCGAGCCGGTCCCCGTCACGCAGTGCGGCGTGAGCCGAGGAACCGGGTCAGGACGACGGCGGCGAGCAGACCGGTGATCATCTGGCCAGCGTAGGTCAGGACCATCACGGTGGTGACCTCCTTCGCGGGATCGGTGGTGCCCATCGAGGAGATCAGCAGCCACAGGCCCCAACCCGCCGCAGCAGCAGACCCGATCCACGCGACGGCCAGTGCCCACCGGGCCTGTCGGGCTCCGCCCCGGGCCAGGTTCACCGCGCCCGCCCCCGCGACCAGCAGGCATATCCCGTGGGTGGCGAACACCGCGCCGGTCTGGGGACTGAACTGCGATATCTGCGAAGCGCTCAGCCCGACCGTGCCGCCGAACGCCCAGGTGAGATGCATCGCCGCCGCGGCCACGGCCAGCACCGCCGCGGCTCCCGCCACCACCCCCGTGGGTGACGGGAGCCGCTCGCCCTGGACGCCCTGCCACCGGCTGCCCCAGCGCTCCCGCGCATAGGGGACGAACAGGCCGGCCAGGGTTATGGCCTGCACGATGAAGCCGCTGTAGACGACGTTGAACACCCAGGGGTCGAGGAAAGGCTCCTTGGCCGCCTGCGCGGCCGCATCCGGCCCCAGTCCCACTGCCCCCAGGAGGAGTTGGGCGGGAAAAGCCACGACGATCGGGACGAGCAGCCCGGTGGCGATGAAGACCGGGACGGTCAGCAGCCAGGACGGCACCCGCATGCCCCAGGGCCGGGTGAACACCAGCACGAGCACGATGACGGCCGCGTCCATGACCAGCGTGACGGCGTTCGCCACTTTGAAGAACATCCCGGTCCCCAGCAGCACGCTGCCGTCCGGTATCCCGATGCGGCTCCCCGCCACCCAGGCGCCCTTGAGGCACAGGTACGGCACGGTGGCGGCCAGGGCCGCCGCCCGCAGGACGCCGCGCGCGGTCCCCGGCCCGGGGGCCGACGGCCGCACCGGGTACGTCTTCTCGCTGGTGTGCACCGCTCGTGTGGTCATGACTCAACGGTCGCGTGCGCGCCGCCCCGCCACCTCCCCCATGAAGGTGAACCGCCTCCCCCGCCCGGGGGAGGAAGCTGCCCGTCCACCGCCTCACATGCGGCGGGTCGCCACCGACAGCCGGTCCCGCGCCTCGAACAGCGCCGCCTTGATCCTCTGCTCGTGACCCGCCGTCAGCCGGGCCACCGGCACCGAGCAGCTCACCGCGTCCCGGGCCGGCGTCCGGTAGGGCACCGCCACCCCGAAGCAGCGCAGCCCGAGCGTGTTCTCCTCCCGGTCCACCGCGTAGCCCTGTTCCCGTACCAGCGCCAGCTCCTCGACGAGCCGCTCCCGGTCGGTGATCGTGTGCTCGGTGACCGCCTCCAGCCGCCTGGGCAGGAGCGCCCGTACCTCCTCGTCGGAGTGGGTCGCCAGCAGGGCCTTGCCCAGCGCCGTCGAGTGCACGGGCAGCCGCCGCCCGACGCGGGTGAACGGCCGCAGGTAGTGCTGGGACTGGCGGGTGGCCAGGTAGACGACGCTCGTACCGTCGATCCGGGCCAGGTGGATGGTCTCGGTGGTGTCGTAGGAGAGCCGGTCCAGGGTGGGCCGGGCCGCGGCGACGACCTCGTCCCCGTCGATGTACGAGCTGCCGACGAGCAGGGCGCGCACACCGATGCCGTACCGCGTGCCCGTGGCATCCGTCTCCACCCACCCCAGGTTCACCAGCGTGCGCAGCAGCATGTAGAGGCTCGACTTGGGCAGCGAGAGGTCGTGCTGGATGTCGGCCAGGCTGTGCAGTCCGGGCCGCGCCGCGAAGTGCTCCAGCAACAGGACCGTGCGGACGGCCGATTTGACGGCCGCCGGCGCTCCGGGGCCCCCGGCCGCCGAGCTCCCCGAGATCTCCGGGCTCCCCGGCTCAGCTGTGGTCATTCGCCTTCTTGCCCCTCTTGTCTCTTGTCAACGTGGAAGACCCGGAAATAGAGTCCTGAACGGATGTGATCATTCATCCATCGGAGCGGCGTTCAGAATACTGAACGCCACCGCGCGGGTCAGCGTAGATCCAGGAGGCAGTGCGCCATGGCAGCAACACCAGTCTGGAGTGTGGACCCCCGTAGCGGGAAGCAGCGCGAACAGGTTGCGGTGGAAGCCACATCCGACGAGGTGGACGAGGCCGTACGCGCCGCCCACGCGGCGCGCGGCGCGCTCGCCGACCGCACCACCCGCGCGGCCTTCCTGAGGGCGGCCGCCGAGCTGCTCGACGAGGCCGCGGCCCACGTGATCGAGGCCGCCGACGCCGAGACCGCTCTCGGGCCGGGCCGGCTCACCGGGGAGCTCGCCCGGACCACCGGCCAGCTGCGGGCCTTCGCCGACGCAGTGGACGAGGGCTCGTACCTCGACATCCGCATCGACCGCGCCGATGCCGGCGCCGTCCCGCCGCGCCCCGAACTGCGCCGCTACAAGGTGCCGCTGGGCGTGGTCGCGGTCTATGCCGCCTCCAACTTCCCGCTCGCGTTCTCCGTCCCCGGCGGGGACACCGCGAGCGCACTGGCCGCCGGCTGCCCGGTGGTCGTCAAGGCGCACCCCGACCACCCGGCCACCTCCGAGCTGTGCGCGTCGCTGCTGCGCCGGGCGGCGGTGGCGGCCGGTCTGCCGGCCGAGGTCGTCGCCGTCGTCCACGGGTTCGACGCGGGCCTGGAGCTGATCCGCCACCCCCTCGTGTCCGCCGCCGGATTCACCGGTTCCATCCGGGGCGGGCGGGCGCTGTTCGACGCGGCCGCCGCACGGCCCGTACCCATCCCCTTCCACGGCGAACTCGGCTCCCTCAACCCCGTCGTGGTCACGCCCGCGGCCGCCGCCGAGCGCGCCGAGGAGATCGCCGCCGGGCTCGCGGGCTCGGTCACCCTCGGCGTCGGCCAGTTCTGCGTCAAGCCGGGCCTGGTCCTCGTCCCCGAGGGCGCGGACGGCGACCGGTTCACCGGCGCGCTGACGAAGGCGCTCGGCGAGACCGAGCCGGGCGTCCTGCTCGACCACCGGATGCGGGAGAACTTCATCTCCGGCGTGCGCGAGCGGGCCGCGCTGCCCGGCGTCACCGCACCCGTCACCCCCGGCTCCGGCGGCGAGCACACCGTCGGCGCGGGATACCTGGCCGTGCCGGCCGAGAGCCTCCTCCGGGGCGGCGCGTACGAGGTGCTGCTCGAGGAGTGCTTCGGACCGGTGACCGTGGTCGTCCGGTACGCCGACCAGCGCGAGGCGGGGTCGGTGCTCGGCCTGCTCCCCGGGAACCTGAGCGCCACGCTCCAGCTGTCCGCGGCCGAGGCCGACGGTGGTCCGGGCCCGGCGGGGGAGCTGATCGCGCAGGTCACGGCGCTGGCCGGGCGGATCGTGGTCAACGGCTGGCCGACCGGGGTCGCGGTGGCCCCGGCCCAGCACCACGGCGGCCCGTACCCGGCGGCGACCTCGCACTCCACCTCGGTCGGCGGGACCGCCATCGAGCGGTGGCTGCGGCCGGTGGCCTACCAGTCGGTGCCGGACGCGCTGCTTCCGGAGGAACTGCGCGAGGCGAACCCGCTGGGGCTGCCGCGCCGCGTCACCGGCGGCTGAGGCGGCCCCCACGGCCGGGCCCCGTCCCGACGGGCCCGGCCCCGCCCGTCCCCTCCCCGCGCCGTAAACCCGTTGCCCGCCCCGCCCCCGCGGGGCAGGCTGCCGGTATGCCGTGACCTCACGGGTTCACGTACGAACAGCGCAGCGACAACGGCGTCGTCATCACGCACCAGGGGCGGGCCGCCGGCACCCTGCGGGGCGGGCGGGCCGAGAAGTTCCTCACGGAGGTGGAGTCCGGCGACGCGCAGCTCGTGATGGCCCGCTGGACCGGCGCGTACAAGTTCGGCAACGAGCGGACGGCGCAGAACCACCCCCGCAACCGGCGCTGAAATCCGCCGCGCGGGTAAGGGAACGGCAAAGCCGCTCCGGTCGTTCTCCGGGCATGACCGCTATGACCCCAGGTTCCAACCTGCCGCTCAATACCGTCCGTGTGACGGTGGACGTCGCTGCCCCGGTGCGGCTCGACGTATCGGGACTCCTTCTCGCGGCGGACGGCAAGGTGCGTTCCGACGCCGACTTCATCTTCTACAACCAGCCGTCCGGGCCCGGTGTCAGCTACCGGTCGGGCGGCGGGGCGGCGCCGGACTCGATCACCGTGGACACGGGCGCGCTGCCGCCGGGCATCGAGCGGATCGTGGTCACGGCCAGCCCCGACGCCGCCGGTCAGACCTTCCAGGGCATCGAGCCCACCGCCACCGTGCGGCATGCGGACAGCGGCGCGGTGATCGCCACCTTCACCCCTCCGCAGCTGGGCACCGAGACCGCGCTCGTGGTCGTGGAGGTCTACCAGCGCGGCGGCGTGTGGAAGGTGCGCGCGGTCGGCCAGGGGTACGCCAACGGCCTCGCCGGGATCGCGACCGACTTCGGGGTCTCCGTGGACGAGGAGCCCGCCGCGCCGCAGGCCCCTGCCGCCCCGGTCACTCCTTCGGCCCCGGTCTGGGGCCAGACCCCGGCGGCCCCGTCCGCCCCGTCCGCCTCCTCCTGGCCGAGCGCCCCCTCGACCCCGGCGGCACCGCCCGCTCCCCCCGCTCCGCCCACCGCGTCCCCTGCCGCCGCCGGCACCGGGAAGATCAACCTCGACAAGGGCCGGGTCAGCCTCCAGAAGAACCAGACCGTCTCCCTGGTCAAGAACGGCCGCCCGCTGCTCTCCCAGGTGAAGATGGGCCTGGGCTGGGAGCCGGCGTTCGGCGGCCGGGACATCGACCTCGACGCCTCCGTCATCGCGTACGGCCCGCAGCGCAACCACATCGACAGCTGCTACTTCGGCAAGCTGTCCATCCTGGGCGGCGCCGTCAAGCACTCGGGCGACAACCTCACCGGTGAGGGCGCCGGGGACGACGAGGTGATCGTCGTGGACCTCGGGCGGCTGCCGGCCGAGGCCACGGGCCTGGTCTTCACGGTCAACTCCTTCTCCGGCCAGAAGTTCACCGAGGTCGCCAAGGCCTACTGCCGCCTGATCGACGCGGCGAGCGGGGAGGAGCTGGTGCGCTTCGACCTCACCGGCGCCCAACCGCAGACCGGGGTCATGATGGCCAAGCTGGTTCGCCAGTTCTCGGGCGAATGGGAGATGACGGCCATCGGAGAGTTTGTGAAGTCCCGCACAGTGCGCGGCATGGTCCAACCGGCCTCACAGGCGCTCTGAGCAGGTGGGCGGGCACATGGAGCCACCGTGACCGACCGGCCGAGGGCCGAGGTGATGGATTCCACCCTTAATCCGGAGGTGACTGTCAGTGCCCGCCCGTAGCCTTGAAAGCATGTACAGCACACTCCGGCCCGCGGGTCCCGCCCGTCCGTCCGCCGCCGAGGCGAACGAGGCGATACGGCACCTCGTCGAGACCCGGGTGGACGAGGAGTGGCCCTCCGAGGCGTATGAGTTCCTGCTCGAGGAATGGGCCGCAGCCAGCCGCACCGAGATCGCCGAGGTCGCCGCCGCCCAGTGAAGGGCGGCGGCGCAGCCGTCGATCGTGAAGGCCGGCCGCCGGAATCGGCCGTTCCCCGGATCACCGGCCGTCGGGGTGTCAGTGCGCGCGCCGCCACGGTCCGGTGATGGCCAGCATGATGCCGGGCTCCTGGATGTTGGCGTACAGCGTGCGCCCGTCCGGGGAGAAGCAGACCCCCGTGAACTCGGAGTATTCCGGCGCCTGCGCCGTCCCGTTGTTCAGCTCGTTGCGCGCCAGCGGGTACGTACGCCCCGACTCGGTTGCGCCGAACAGGTGCTGCAGGCCGCTGCCGTCCTCCGCGATGACCAGGCCGCCGTACGGGGAGACCGTGATGTTGTCGGGACCGTCGAAGGAGCCGTCCTTCGCCGGGTCGGCGTTCACCCCGAGCACCACCATCAGCCGGACCGTGCGGCGCTTCGGATCGTAGAACCACACCTGTCCGTCGTGCGCTGCGCCCGGGCTCTCCTCACGGGCGTACGAGGAGACGAAGTAGGCTCCCCCGTCGGCCCACCACATGCCCTCCAGCTTGCGGGCGCGGGTCACCGCGCCGTCCGCGAACTGCTTGCGCACCGACATCGTCCGCGCGTCGCGGTCCGGCACGTCCACCCAGTCGACCCCGTAGACGGTACCGGTCTTCGTCGCGCGCGAGAGGTCGTCGACGAACCGGCCCGCCCCGTCGAAGCACTTGGCGGCGGCCAGCGCGCCGGCGTCGGCCGCGAGGGTACGGAGCTTGCCGCGCCCGTGGTGGAAGCCGCTCGGCGGGGTCCAGCGGTAGAGCAGCCCGTTGGGGCCGGAGGCGTCCTCGGTCAGGTAGGCGTGGCCCTGGCGCGGGTCGATGACCACGGCCTCGTGGGCGTACCGCCCGAAGGCCTTGACCGGCTGCGGGTCGCGGTTGGCGCGGCGGTCGTGCGGATCGACCTCGAACACGTACCCGTGGTCCTTGGTCATCCCGTTCTTGCCGGCGAGGTCCTCGGTCTCCTCGCAGGTCAGCCAGGTGCCCCAGGGGGTGGCGCCACCCGCGCAGTTGGTCGACGTACCGGCGACGCCCACCCATTCGGCGACCTCGCCGCCGCGGCGGACCTCGACGACCGTGCAGCCGCCGGCGGCGGCCGGGTCGTAGACGAGGCCCTCGGCCAGGGGGACGGGGTGGGCCCAGCGGTCGCGCTTGCCCTTGAGCTCGTGGTTGTTGACGAGGAGGGTGACCCCGCGGTGGCCCTCGAAGGCGGCCGTGCCGTCGTGGTTGGACGGCGTGGACTCGCCGGACTCGAGCGTCGTGACACCGCTGTGGGTGATCACGCGGTAGCTGAACCCGGCGGGGAGGGCGAGCAGTCCGGCCGGGTCGGCGAGGAGCGGTCCGTAGCCGGGCTCGCAGGGGCGGCCTTGCTCGTCGCGCCGGGTGCTGTCGTCGGCCGCCAGCGCTCCCGGGGCGGTGGCGAGTGCGCCGACCGTCCCGGTGAGCGCGACTCCCGCGCCGGCGATGACGGTGCGGGCGGTGAAGTCTCTACGGCTGAGCGGCATCGGGTCTCCTGGGGTGGGGAGGTGGTGCGCTTGTCGTACGGTCGTCGGCGCACACGCTCCCGCCCGCACGTGAACGGCGGCTGAACTACCCGCGAAGGGGAACCGGCCCCTTCCCCGTGGCCGCAATGGCCAACTCCGATTCAGGAACGGCGCGTTCCGGCCCTTGCTGCGGCCCTCGCCCCGGCTTTCACACCGGCCCCCGCCCCACCCCTCGCCCTCGCCCTCGCCCCCGCCCGCCCCCGCACCGCGCCCGCATCGCGTCAGGACTGCCGCGAACGGGCCTTGAAGGCGGCCTTGCGGGCCTCCTTGGCGGCCTTCTTGTCCGGGTGCATCCGGCCCATCGCCTCCAGCACGTACGCCGTCGCCGGGTGCTCCACCCGCCAGACCTGGTCGAAGAAGCCGGCGTGGTGCGCGGTCAGCGACTCCATCAGCAGCGGCAGTTCCGCCGCCTCCCCGTCGGCCGCGAGCTGCGCCGCGATCGTGTCGACGGTCAGCCAGAACACCATCGCCCCGTCCGGCGCCGGTACGTCGGCCGCCCCGCGCTCGGACAGCCAGACCCGGGCGAGCCCGCCGAGCTCCGGGTCGTCCAGCACCGCGCGGACCGCCGGCTCGGCGTCCGGACCGGCCGGGGCGAGGGCCTGCTGGCAGCGCAGCCGGCGCAGCGGGCCGCCCTCGTCGGCGCCCCGGGCGGCGGCCAGCAGTTCGGCGACAGCGACGGGCAGTTCGCGGCCCGCGAGCCACTGTTCGATCTCGGCCTGGGCGGCGCCCTCGGGATAGCCGCAGACCCCGTCGAGCAGGGCGTCCGCGCCCTTGTCGGCCAGCTCTCCGACGGCGGGGGCGGCGACCCCGGCCTCCAGCATGCGGGCGCGGATCCCGTAGAGGCCGAGCGGGGTCAGCCGCACCATCCCGTACCGGGAGACGTCCTCGTCGTCGGCCGCGCCGGCCACCGAACCGGCGGCGAACTCCTCGTCGCCCGCCTCCGCCATCAGCGCCTCGTCGACGGGCTGGAACTCGACGAGCCCGATCGGCTCCAGCTGCCGGAACTGGTCGTCGAGGCGCATCATCGCGTCCGAGACCTGCTCCAGCACGGCGTCGGTCGGCTCGCTCATGTCCTCGGGGATGACCATCGAAGCGGCGAGCACGGGCAGCGGAACGGGTCCGTCCGAGGCGCCGCGCTCGGTGACGGTGAGCAGGTAGAGGTTGGCGAGGATCCCGTCGAGGAAGTCCGCCTCGCGGCGCGGGTTCCAGTCGAGCTGGTCGAAGTCGATCTCGCCGCCCGCGTCCAACGCGTCGACGAGGTCGTCCAGATCGGGCACGGCCGCGTCCGCGAGTACGGTGTCCAGGGCCGCCAGCCACAGGGCGAGCACCTCGCCGGGCGCGCCGCCGGCGACCAGGGCCAGGTCCTCGCCGGGCACGGCGGTGCCGGACTCCTCCTCGCCGTCCTCGTCGCCGTCTTCGGGTTCGGTCACGTCGACGAGGCCGGTGTCCACGGCCACCCGCCAGGCCTGGCTCGCGAGCATCGGGCCTTCCTCGCCGGCGGCATCCAAGCCGAGCGCGGCGGCGGCCTCGGGCAGCTGCGCGGCGACGAGTTCGCCGCCGATGTCGACGCGGGTGTCCGGTCCGGCCCAGCGGGCCAGCCGTACGGCGCGGGCGAACAGCGGGGCGACGAGGGCGTCGCGGGCCAGTTCCGCATCGGAGGGCAGCCGGACCGGCGGCAGCGTGGGGTGCGGATCTGCGGACATGGGGCGGTCTCCTCGCGGACGCGGTGGGGCGGTGGGCACGGCCGCTCCGGGGCGGTGGTTCGGCCGCTCCGGGACGGTGGTTCGGCCGCCGCGGGGCGGCCGTCCGGCGCACCAGCGTAGACGCATTTCGGGCGCGCCTGACGGGCCATCTCCTTTGGTTCATCCCACAGTCAGCTCCCGTATCCCTTGGAGGCCTTGACAACTTCCCTGCCCACACAGGAAATTGACGCGCGTAGATCTATGGGGAACCTCCGGGATCCCTGCGGTTCTCCTGCGGCTCGGCCGCGGAAGCTCCGTACGTATCCCGCCAAAAGCACGCATCACCCTCTTCGCTTCCTTCCTCCACACACCGGAGTTCCTGACCATGCGCTCCTCGCATCCCCGTTCCGCCGCCGTCGCGGCCCTCGTCGCCACCGCCCTGGCCACCGGCCTGCTGGCGGGCACCGCCGACGCGGCCGAAGGCGCCGCGTCCGCCGATCCGATACGCATCCACGACATCCAGGGCACCACCCGGATATCGCCGCTCAACGGCAAGCAGGTCGCCGACGTCGCGGGCATCGTGACGGGCGTGCGCACGTACGGCTCGAAGGGCTTCTGGATGCAGGACCCCGACGCCGACGACGACGCGGCCACCAGCGAGGGCATCTTCGTCTTCACCAGCTCGGCCCCGACCGTCGCCGTGGGCGACGCGGTCAAGGTCTCCGGCCTGGTCGGCGAGTACATCCCGGGCGGCGTCTCCTCCGGCAACCAGTCGGTCACCCAGATCTCCAAGCCGGCCGTGACCGTGGTCTCCTCGGGCAACGCGCTGCCCGAGGCCACCGTGATCAACGAGTACAACGTGCCCGCCGAGTACGCCCCGGCGGGCGACCCGGCCGCCGCCGGCAGCATCAACGGCCTGACCCTGGACCCCTCGCGCTACGCCCTGGACTTCTACGAGTCCCTCGAGGGCATGAACGTGAAGATCGGCACCTCCCGCGTGGTCGGCGCCACCGACCCGTACGCGGAGCTGTGGGTCACGGTGAAGGGCTGGGAGAACACCGCCAAGCGCGGTGGCACCATCTACGGCTCGTACGAGTCCCAGAACACCGGCCGGCTCCAGATCCAGCAGCTCGCGCCGCTGGCGCAGCAGCCCTTCCCGGTGGCCAACGTCGGCGACAAGCTGACCGGCACCACCGAAGGCCCGCTGGACTTCAACCAGTTCGGCGGCTACACTCTGGCGGCCCGCACCCTCGGCACGGTCACGGCGGGCACCCTCGCCCCCGAGAAGACCAAGGCACAGGCCGCGAACGAGCTCGCGGTGGCCACGTACAACGTGGAGAACCTCGACCCGGGCGACCCGCAGCAGAAGTTCGACAACCTGGCGAAGGCCGTCGTCGCGAACCTCGCCTCGCCCGACATCCTGGCCCTCGAGGAGATCCAGGACGACAACGGCGCCAAGAACGACGGCACCGTGTCCGCCGAGCAGACGCTGACGAAGTTCACGGCGGCGATCGCGGCGGCGGGCGGCCCGGCGTACCAGTGGCGCACCATCAACCCGGAGAACGGCAAGGACGGCGGCGAGCCCGGCGGCAACATCCGCCAGGTCTTCCTGTTCAACCCGGCCCGCGTCTCCTTCACCGACCGCGCGGCGGGCGACGCGGTGACGGCGACCGGTGTCGTCAAGGAGCAGGGCAAGGCCGCCCTGACCCACTCCCCCGGCCGGATCGACCCGGCGAACCCGGCGTGGGAGGACAGCCGCAAGCCGCTGGCGGGCGAGTTCGTCTTCCGCGGCAAGACGGTCTTCGTGATCGCCAACCACTTCGCCTCCAAGGGCGGCGACGAGGGCCTGGCCTCCTCCCACCAGCCGCCGGTCCGCAAGTCGGAGGCCAAGCGGCTGCTCCAGGCGCAGGCCGTGAACGGCTTCGTCAAGCAGCTCCTGGCGACGGACAAGAACGCGAAGGTCCTCGCCGTCGGCGACATCAACGACTTCGAGTTCTCCGGGACCGCGAAGGCGCTGGAGGACGGCGGGGCGCTGTACTCGGCGATCAAGTCGCTGCCGAAGTCCGAGCGTTACTCGTACGTCTACCAGGGCAACGCGCAGGTGCTGGACCAGATCCTGACCAGCCCGGCGATCAGGTCCTTCACGTACGACAGCGTGCACATCAACGCGGAGTTCTCGGCACAGAACAGCGACCACGACCCGCAGGTGCTCCGCTTCCGCCCGTAGCCGGGTAGCTGCCCCGAGGCCGCAGGGGGCCCGGACGCCGCCCGGTCCGGGCCCCCTGCCACACTTCTGGCCATGATCTTCCGTACGGCCACCCGTGAAGACCTGCCCGCCGTACTGGCCCTGCTGGCGGACGCCGGCGAGGAGCGGGCCGAGGTCACCGAGGCGCACGAGCGGGCGTTCGCCGCGATCGAGACCGACTCCCGCAACGAGATGCTGGTGCTCGTCGAAGGCGGGGCGGTGCTCGGCTGCCTCCAGCTGACGTACGTCCCGGGCCTCGGGCAGGGCGGGCGGGACCGGGCGCTGGTCGAGGCCGTGCGGATCCGCGCGGACCGGCGGGGCGGGGGGCTGGGCGCGGAGCTGATGCGGCTGGCGGTGGCGCGGGCGCGCGAGCGCGGCTGCGGCCTGGTCCAGCTGACCAGCAACAAGCAGCGGTCGGAGGCCCACCGCTTCTACGAGCGGCTGGGCTTCGCACGCAGCCACGAGGGATTCAAGCTGCGCCTGGCGGACTGAGCGCAGGAGCCGTAAGGGCCGCAGGAGCCACAGGGGCGCTCCGCGGACAGGTCAGGGACTTTCACCCCTGGCGTGACGCTCGACACATCATGACCCATTCGACCCGGGTTGTGGTGTTGAGTGTCCCCACGCTCCACCATGTCCGCCCGTATCCCCGGAGGACCGCGTGTTCCCCTCCATCTCCCCCGCCGAGGAAATCGGTCTTGCCGTCCTGCTCGTGGCCGCCCTCGTCTGGGTTTTCGGCCTCGGCCACATGCGGCGGGGCGCCCGCTTCCACCACCCGGAGCCCGGCGCGTTCGAGGGCATCGCGGTCATCCCGGCCCAGCGCAGTGCCGCCGCGCACCCGATGGAGTCGGTCGAACTGACCGAGGCGGAAGAGGCGGCTTTCGCAGGCCTCATCCGCGCTTTCCCCCACTCCTGACCCACCCGCCCCCGGGAACGCCCTCCCCCGCTCGGGGAGGGAGGGCGTTCCCGGGCACCGGAGACGCCGAACGCCCTCTCCGCCCCCTGTCGGGGCGGGGAGGGCGTTGTGGCTGCTGCCGCCGGGGCGCGGAGGTCAGTTGTGGCTGTGGAGGACCTCGTTCAGGCCGCCCCAGACCGCGTTGTTCGGGCGGGCCTCGACCGTGCCGGTGACCGAGTTGCGGCGGAAGAGGATGTTGCTGGCGCCCGACAGCTCCAGGGCCTTGACGATCTGGCCGTCCGGAAGGGTGACGCGGGTGCCCGCGGTCACGTACAGGCCCGCCTCGACGATGCACTCGTCGCCCAGCGCGATGCCGACGCCCGCCTCGGCGCCGATCAGGCAGCGCTCGCCGATCGAGATGATCTGCTTGCCGCCGCCCGAGAGGGTGCCCATGGTGGACGCGCCGCCGCCGATGTCGGAGCCGTCGCCGATCACGACGCCCGCCGAGATGCGGCCCTCGATCATGGAGGTGCCGAGGGTGCCGGCGTTGAAGTTGACGAAGCCCTCGTGCATGACGGTGGTGCCCTCGGCGAGGTGCGCGCCGAGGCGGACGCGGTCCGCGTCGGCGATGCGCACGCCCTTGGGGGCGACGTAGTCGGTCATCCGCGGGAACTTGTCGATCGAGGTGACCTGGAGGTACAGGCCCTCGGCGCGCGCGTTCAGCCGTACGGCCTCCACCTGGTCCACGGCGACCGGGCCCAGCGAGGTCCAGGCGACGTTGGCGAGCAGCCCGAAGACGCCGTCCAGGCTCTGGCCGTGCGGCTTGACCAGGCGGTGGCTGAGCAGGTGCAGGCGCAGGTACGCGTCGTGCGCGTCCAGCGGCTTGTCCTCGATCGAGGAGATCACGGTGCGGACGGCTACGACCTCGACGTCGCGGACCGCGTCCAGGCGGATCGCCTTGGCCGCGGCGGCGCCCAGGAGCTCCACGGCCTGATCGGCGGTGAGGCGCTCGGTGCCGGCCGGGCCGGGCTCGGCGACCAGCTCGGGGGCGGGGAACCAGGTGTCGAGGACGGTGCCGTCGGCGGCGATGGTGGCAAGTCCGGCGGCGACGGCGCCGGTGGTACGCGTAGCAGTCATGTCCGAAACCTAACCGGCGACGGCCTGAGGTTGCGAACCGGTCTCATGTGCCGGTCGGCCCGCGTGTCGCCCCTGCCGCGCCGACACCCACAGCACCGCCCCGCCCGCGCCCGCCGCCAGCGCCGCGCACAGCGGCCACAGCAGCCCGGGCGCGGCCGCGTACAGGGCTCCGCCCAGCGGCGGCCCGAGGACGACACCGCTGACCGAGACCCCCGCGTACAGGCTCTGGAACCGCCCGATGGCATGCTCGGGCGCCCGGTCGGCGACGTACGCGGTGGCGGTGGTCTTGTACAGGATCTCGCCGAGGCTCAGCAGCACCATCATCACCACGGCGTTCGCGAGCCCGGCCCCGGGCAGCAGCGCCGCGTACCCGGCCCCGACCAGCACCAGGCCGGTCCCGATGACCGGGAGCGGCGGCCGGGCGCGCAGCGCGACGGCGGCCGGGAGCTCCAGCAGCAGGATGACGGCGCCGTTGAGGGCGATCACGAAGCCGAACGCCCGGGTGTCGAGGCCGTGGTCGGCGAGGAAGACGGGGAAGGTGCCGTACTGCTGGCGGTAGACGAGGTCGCTCACCAGGATCGCGCCGAGCAGGACGAGCACGGCCGGGCGGGCCCGGAGTTCCTCCCACACGCCGCGGCCCAGACCCCCGTCCGGGGCCGCGGCGGCGGTGCGTGAGGCGCCGCGGGCCGGGACGGCCCGCGCGGTCCAGAGGGCGAGGAACAGGGTCCCGAGGCCGTCGCCGACGAAGAGCCAGTCGTACGAGAGCCCGGTCGCGATCAGGGCCCCGAGGGGCGGGCCGAGCGTGAAGCCGCCGTTGGAGACGCAGCGGACGACGGCGAAGGCCTGCCGGCGGGCCCCCTCGGGGACGGTGACGGCGACCAGCGCGGAGTTCGCGGCCCGGACCACGCCGGAGGCGTACTGGGCCAGCGGCAGGGCGGCGTAGAGCCCGACGGTGGGCAGGAGCGGGAAGGACATCAGGGTGAGGCCGCCGGCGGTGGAGGCGGCGAGCAGCACCCGGCGGTGGCCGAAGCGGTCCCCGTACCAGCCGCCCGTGAAGTTCCCGGCGACGAGGCCGATGCCGCCGATGCCGGTGACCAGGCCCGCCTGGGCGGCGCCGAGGCCGCGCGGGCCGGTCAGGCAGAGGAACACGAAGACGAAGGTGAAGCTGACGACCGCGTTGACGAACACCCCGGCCGCCAGCAGCCACACCACTCGGGGCACGTCTTTGAAACCTTGCACCACGCCCGCCCGCTCCCCCGCAGATCCCGGCCGAACCCCTAGTGAGTTCCCTTTAGGAACTAACTATGTCAGCATGACAGCCTTGGGTCAACGGACAAAGGAGTGCCCATGGCCCAGCGCACACACCTCGACGACGCGGACTGCGCCATCGCCCAGGCCCTCGACGTGGTGGGCGACTGGTGGACGCTGCTGATCGTGCGCGACGCCGCGCGCGGCGTGCACCGCTTCGACGCGTTCCAGCGCGAGCTGGGCATGTCCCGGAAGGTGCTGGCCGAGCGGCTGAAGCTGCTGGTCGAAGCCGGGGTGCTGACGCGCGAGCCGTACCAGGACCGCCCGGTACGGCACGAGTACCGGCTGACCCCGCGCGGGCGGGGGCTGCTGCCGGTCCTGGTGGCCCTCCAGGACTGGGGAGACGCATGGGTCCTGGGAGAGGGAGAGATGACGGCGACGACGCAGGAGTCCTCGCGCGAGGCGGAACGGGTGCACGCGCTGCGCGGCACGCGGCTGCCCGAGCTGGTGCTGCCGGACCGGTTCGGGGAGGTCCGGGATCCGGTGGCGGACTCGCCGTTCACGGTCCTGTACTGCTTCCCCGGCGCGTACGCCCGGGCCGAGTCCTACCCGCCGGGGTGGGCGGGGATCCCCGGGGCGAAGGGCTGCACGTTCGAGTCGTGCACGTACCGGGACCAGCTGGCGGAGTTCACGGCGGCGGGGGCGACGGTCCACGGGGTGTCGACCCAGCGGCCCGATGAGCAGCGGGAGTTCGCGGAGTCGGAGGGGCTGCGGTTTCCGCTGCTCTCGGATGCGGATCTTTCGCTGACGGCGGCGTTGCGTCTGCCGACGTTCCGGGCGGCGGGGGTGAGCCGGCTGAAGCGGTTGACGCTGGTGGTGGACCGCGGGCGCACGGTGCGCGAGGTGATCTATCCGATCCGGGACATCGAGGCGAGCGTCGCGGCGGCATTGGCCGTGGTCCGGGCCGGCGACTGACGCCGGGGCCGCTGCCCGGCCGCCGGGGCCGGGGGGCGCTGCGCGGGGCTTTCTCCCCGCCCCGGCCCTTCTCCGTTTCCCGGGGCTCTGCCCGGACCCCGCCCCCGGCGGCTCCGCCCCTGAACCCCCGCGCCTCAGACGCCGGCGGGGCCGGAGCCGCCGGCCAGGACCCGGGTCAGGATTTCGCGCGCGCAAGGCTCGTCGTACTCCGTGTCCGTCAGGAGTACCTGCAGGCTGATGCCGTCCATCACCGCCACCAGCGCCCGCGCCGTCTGCGGGTCCACCCTGCGGGCCAGGGCCGCCGACACCGACTCCGACCACTCCGCCGCCACCGGGCGCAGCGCCGGCCGCCGCAGCGCCGCCAGGTACAGCTCGTACTCCAGCTCCGCCCGCGCCCGGTCCGCCGTCAGGAACTGCCCCAGCAGTCGCGCCAACGCCCCCGCCAGATCCGGGTCGTCGACATCCGGCACCGGCACGAAGCCCTCGTTCGCCTGCCGCAGCGCCGCGACCAGCAGGTCGTCCAGCGTCTTGAAGTGGTACGTGGTCGAGCCCAGCGGGACGTCCGCCTCCGCCGCCACGCTGCGATGGCTCAGCCCGGCGATGCCCTTGGCGCCCACCACCCGGATCGCCGCGTCGATGATCCGCTGCCGCCGCTCCGGGTCGTACCTGCGCCCGCCGGTGCCCGCGGGGGCCATCAGTGCGCCCCGCCCAGGTTCAGCAGCACCACGCCGCCGACGATCAGCGCGATCCCGGCGATCTTCGTGGCGGTGGCCGCCTCCCCCATGAGCACCATCCCGATCGCGGCGATGGCGGCCGTGCCGACCCCGGCCCAGATCGCGTACGCCGTGCCCACCGACATCGACTTCAGCGTCTGGGCGAGCAGCGTGAAGGCGACGGCGTAACCGACCAGGGTGCCCAGCGACGGCCACAGCCTCGTGAAGCCGTCGCTGAACTTCATGGCGGTGGTCCCGGCCACCTCGGCGGCGATGGCCGCGGCAAGCAGTACGTAGGGCATGTGTACGAGGGTACACATCGTTGTGTACCCCCGTACACAACAGTCGGCCGGGATCAGTTCAGCGTGAACCAGGCCGCGCGCGCCTTCTTCCACTCCGGGTGCGTCAGGTCCTTGGCCTCGACCCCGTCCCCGTACAGGTCCGCGGACCCGCTGTCCGTGACCAGCTGCACCCGCGCCCCCGCCACCGACAGGTCCGGCACGTCCACGATGGCCTCCCAGCCACCCGGGTCGGTCGTCGGCAGGTCGGTCCGCTTGACCGGGGCGTGGCCCGCGACGCCGTCCCACTGGTACAGCGCGTACGGGTCCGAGTTGTCGTCCGCGGCCCAGGAGCCGGCCAGGATCAGGTACTGGTCCGCCGCGTTCTTGCGGATGTCGCGGACCGACAGGCCCCCGAGGTCGAGCTCGATGCCCGCGCCGAACGTCGCCTCGGCTCCGCTCGACAGGACCTTGTCGAAGTTGGTCACCGGCACGATCAGCGCCTTGCCGTCGAGCGCGGCCGGCGTCAGCGGGGCGCGGAAGCCCAGGTACGCGGTCGTGGTCGAGCCGGGCGCGAACTCCAGACCCTCCACGTTGAAGCCGTCGACCTGCTTCGGCGCCTGCCCGTCCGCGGTCCCGGCCGCGAAGCCGTAGCGGTTCCCGTTCGCCGTGTCCCAGGCGACCAGGTCGTCGCGGAGCTGCTGGTACGAGCGCCCGTACGCGAGCTGCGTACCCGAACCGGAGCCGGTCACCGTGGTGGTGAACACCGTGTTCCGGGGCGCCTTGTACACGCCGTCCTTGTTGTTGCCGAGCGAGCCCGTCCAGTAGATGGTGTCGCCGATGCGGGTCGCCCCCTCGATGTCCACCTCCTTGGTGACGCCGAGCTGCGAGCTGAAGTCCCAGGTCTTCACCGGCGCACCCGAGCGGGAACGGTCGTACAGCCGCAGCACGTTGTTCTCGTCGTCGGCGACCACGGTGTAGCCGCCGCCGACGTCCACGGCGGCCGAGGAGTCCGAGGCGCCGGTGAAATAGCGTGCGTCGGCCGGGTTCTGCACGGCGGCCGAGGCGGCGTAGTACAGGGTCTTGGTGGCGGTCTTGCCGCCCAGCCCGGTCACCTTGACGGTGAGGTTGGTGTAGCCGCGGCCGCGCGCGGTGACGGCCAGCTGCCGCACCGCCCCGGCCCCGGTGACGGTCACGTCGCCCGTGCCGGCGACCGAGGCCTTGCTCGACGCGGACGCGCTGACCGTCAGCGCGGACACGTCGGCGCCGCTCTGACCCACGGTCACGTTCACCACGGGGTCGCCGACCGCGCCGATGGCGCCGGACAGGTACGCCGCGGACAGGCTGATGGTCGGCGTCCCGTACGTCACCGCCTGGGCGGGCACGGCCGTGAGCGTCCCGGCGACGACCAGCGCCGCGGTCCCTGCGATACCAAGCTGCTTCTTCATCGGTGTCCCCACGAGTCGAGCCGAGCGCGAACCACACGTCACGCCGTGACGGCCGTCGAGAAGATTCGGCCACCGTGGCCAACTCCCGGTGCACTTCAATCGTCCGCCGGACGAACACGCAGGGCATCTCGGAGCACGCGCTCCCGAAAGCACCCGGAGCGCGCGAAGGGCCCCCGGCGCGGTGCCGGGGGCCCTTCGTGAAGCGATACGGCTCAGACGTTGAAGCCGAGCGCGCGCAGCTGCTCGCGGCCGTCGTCCGTGATCTTGTCCGGGCCCCACGGGGGCATCCAGACCCAGTTGATGCGGAGCTCGTTGACGATGCCGTCCGTCGCCGACTTCGCCTGGTCCTCGATGACGTCCGTCAGCGGGCAGGCCGCCGAGGTCAGCGTCATGTCGAGGGTGGCGATGTTCGCGTCGTCGATGTGGATGCCGTAGATCAGGCCCAGGTTGACGACGTCGATGCCCAGCTCGGGGTCGACCACGTCGTAGAGGGCCTCGCGGACCTCCTCCTCGGTGGCCGGCTTGATCGACGCCTCGGGCGTCGCGTTCTCGGTCATGCCGTCTCCCTCTCCGCGCCGTCGCCCAGTGCCTGAGCGGTCGCGTCCTTCCAGGCCATCCAGCTCAGCAGAGCACACTTCACGCGAGCCGGGTACTTGGAGACGCCGACGAACGCGACCGCGTCCTCCAGCACCTCCTCCATGGCCTCGTCGGGCTCGATCTTGCCCTTCGACTGCATCATCTCCAGGAACACACCCTGGATCTTCTGCGCCTCGGCCAGCTCCTTGCCGACGAGCAGCTCGTTCAGCACGGACGCGCTGGCCTGGCTGATGGAGCAGCCCTGGCCCTCGTACGAGACGTCGGTCAGCGTCTCGCCGTCGTACTTCACGCGCAGCGTGATCTCGTCGCCGCACGTCGGGTTGACGTGGTGCACCTCGGCATCGCCGTCGCGCAGGCCACGCCCGTGCGGGTGCTTGTAGTGGTCCAGGATCAGTTCCTGGTACATCGAATCCAGCTTCACTGCGGCCCCAACGCCTTCGTCGTGTTCCTCGTCATCCGAAGAAGCTCCGTACGTGCTCCAGCCCGTCGATCAGTGCGTCGACATCGGCCGGAGAGGAGTACAGGTAGAAAGACGCTCGCGTGGTCGCGGGAATTCCGTAGCGCAGGCAGACCGGGCGCGCGCAGTGGTGTCCCACACGGACCGCGATGCCCTGCTCGTCCAGAACCTGGCCGACATCGTGGGGGTGGATGTCACCGAGCGTGAAGGAGATCGCGGCGCCGCGGTCCTCGGCCGTGGTGGGGCCGATGATCCGCAGGTCGGGGACCTCCAGGAGGCGCTTCACCGCGTACTCGGTGATCGCGTGCTCGTGCGCGGCGATCTTGTCCATGCCGATCGCGGTCAGGTAGTCCACGGCCGCGCCGAGGCCGACGGCCTGGGCGATCGGGGGCGTACCCGCCTCGAACTTGTGGGGCGCCGGGGCGTACGTCGAGGCGTGCATCGACACGGTCTCGATCATCTCGCCGCCACCGAGGAACGGGGGCAGGTCCTCCAGCAGCTCCTGGCGGCCCCAGAGCACGCCGATGCCGGTCGGACCGCACATCTTGTGGCCGGTGAAGGCCACGAAGTCGGCGCCGAGCGCCTGCACGTCCAGCGGCATGTGCGGAGCGGCCTGCGAGGCGTCGATCAGTACCAGCGCGCCGACCTCCTGCGCGCGGCGGACGATCGCCTCGACCGGGTTGATCGTGCCCATGATGTTGGAGACCAGCGTGAAGGAGACGATCTTCGTCTTCTCCGTGATGACCTCTTCGATGTTGGACAGGTCGAGCCGGCCGTCGTCGGTCAGGCCGAACCACTTCAGCTTCGCGCCGGTGCGCTGCGAGAGCAGCTGCCACGGGACGATGTTGGAGTGGTGCTCCATCTCCGTGATGGCGATCTCGGTCTCGCGGTCGACCCGGTAGGGCTCGTCCGCCCAGCCGAGCATGTTCGCGACCAGGTTGAGCGACTCCGAGGCGTTCTTGGTGAAGATCACCTCGTCGCGGCTCGGCGCGTTGATGAAGGCGGCGACCTTGTCGCGGGCGCCCTCGTACAGCGCCGTGGCCTCCTCGGCGAGCACGTGCACGCCGCGGTGGACGTTGGCGTTGTGCTGCTCGTAGTACTCGTTCAGCGCGTCGAGCACCTGGCGCGGCTTCTGCGAGGTCGCCGCGTTGTCCAGGTAAACGATCTTCTTCCCGTCGTGGACCACACGATCCAGAAGGGGGAAGTCCTTGCGGATCGCCTCGATGTCGAGGAGGCCAGGCAGCTGTGTCACGCGGTCGCGCCACCCTTCACGTACTTGTCGTAGCCCTCGGCCTCCAGCTGGTCCGCCAGCTCGGCGCCGCCGGACTCGGCGATCCGGCCGTTCGCGAACACGTGCACGAAGTCGGGCTTGATGTAGCGCAGGATGCGCGTGTAGTGGGTGATCAGCAGCGTGCCGACCTCACCGGTCTCGCGGACACGGTTGACACCCTCGGAGACGATGCGCAGGGCGTCGACGTCGAGGCCGGAGTCGGTCTCGTCGAGGATCGCGATCTTCGGCTTGAGGAGCTCCAGCTGGAGGATCTCGTGGCGCTTCTTCTCACCGCCGGAGAAGCCCTCGTTGACGTTGCGCTCGGCGAAGGCCGGGTCCATCTGGAGCTGCTCCATCGCGGACTTGACCTCCTTCACCCAGGTACGCAGCTTCGGCGCCTCGCCGCGGATGGCGGTGGCCGACGTACGCAGGAAGTTGGAGACCGAGACGCCGGGGACCTCGACCGGGTACTGCATGGCGAGGAAGACGCCGGCGCGGGCGCGCTCGTCGACGGACATCTCCAGGACGTCTTCGCCGTCGAGGGTCACGGTGCCACCGGTGATGGTGTACTTCGGGTGACCGGCGAGCGAGTACGCCAGGGTGGACTTGCCGGAGCCGTTCGGACCCATGATGGCGTGCGTCTCACCCTGCTTGACGGTGAGGTCGACGCCCTTGAGGATCTCGCGGGCGCCGTTCTCGGCCTCGACGGAGACGTGCAGGTCGTGGATTTCAAGCGTTGCCATGGATACCTCAGGACTCCTGGGTGAGGGAGACGAGCACGTCGTCCCCTTCGATCTTTACGGGGTATACGGGAACGGGGCGGGTCGCGGGCAGACCGGACGGCTTGCCGGTGCGCAGGTCGAAGGCCGACCCGTGCAGCCAGCACTCGATCATGCAGTCCTCGACCTCGCCCTCCGAGAGCGAGACGTTCGCGTGCGAGCAGATGTCGTTGATCGCGAACACCTCCCCCTCGGCACGGACGATGGACACCGGCGTGCCGTCGAGTTCCACCCGCTTCGGGGTGTTCTCCTCCAGCTCGCTCAGCGCACAGGCCTTGACGTAGGTCATCAGACGGACGCCTCGAGCTCGGTCTCGATCTTGGCGAGGAGGCGCTCCTCGATGTCCGGGACACCGATCTGCTGGACGAGCTCCGCGAAGAAGCCGCGCACGACCAGACGGCGGGCCTCGCCGGCCGGGATGCCGCGGGCCTGCAGGTAGAAGAGCTGCTCGTCGTCGAAGCGGCCGGTCGCGGAGGCGTGGCCGGCGCCGACGATCTCGCCGGTCTCGATCTCCAGGTTCGGCACCGAGTCGACCCGCGCGCCGTCCGTGAGGACGAGGTTGCGGTTCATCTCGTAGGTGTCGGTGCCCTCGGCGCTCTTCTCGATGAGGACGTCGCCGATCCAGACGGCGTGGGCGCCCTCACCCTGCAGCGCACCCTTGTAGACCACGTGGGACTTGCAGTGCGGGGCGTCGTGCGTGACCAGGAGGCGGTGCTCCTGGTGCTGGTCGGCGTCCGTGAAGTAGAGACCGAGGAGCTCGGCCTCGCCGCCGGGGCCCGCGTAGCTGACCCGCGGGTGCAGGCGTACGACGTCGCCGCCGAAGGTGACCACGATCGACTTGAAGGTCGCGTCACGGCCGACCAGCGCGTTGTGCTGGGAGCAGTGGACGGCGGTGTCGTCCCAGTCCTGCACGGACACGACGGTGACCTTGGCGCCGTCGCCGACCAGGAAGTCGACGTTGGCGGCACGCACGCCGTCACCGGTGTGGTCGATGACGATGACGGCCTCGGCGAAGGCCTGTACGTCGAAGACGGTGTGCCCGAAGGTCGTGCCGCCCTCTCCGTGCAGCGAGACGCGCACCGGCTCGGTCAGGACGGCCTCCTTGGGCACGGTGACGACCGTGGCCTTGGCGAAGGACGAGAACGCCTGGGCGGCGATCCGGTCCACCGGGGTGCCGGCCTTGCCGATGCGCGCGTCGTCGCGCTCCACCGACTCGACGGTGACGCCCTCGGGCGCGTCGATCTGGGCCTTCATGGTGCCGTTGGCGACCGCGGTGCCGTCGTGCAGACCACGCAGGCGCGCCAGCGGGGTGAACCGCCACTCCTCCTCGCGGCCGTGGGGGACGGGGAAGTCCGCCACGTCGAAGGACGGGGGTGCGCTCATCCGGGTGGCGACGGTGGACTCGGCGGCCACCGCGATCGCGCCGGCGGTGGTCGAACCCGCCGGAATGTTCTGAGCCTCAGCCATGGCTGTCGTCTTGCTCGCTCTCTTAAAAGAACAGGGTCTACGTCAAAGGTCGTGCTGCAGATTCGGGGCGGGCGGGATTAACCGACCGAACCCTCCATCTGCAGCTCGATCAGCCGGTTGAGCTCCAGTGCGTACTCCATGGGCAGCTCGCGCGCGATGGGCTCGACGAAGCCGCGCACGATCATGGCCATGGCCTCGAACTCCGTCAGACCGCGGCTCATCAGGTAGAAGAGCTGGTCGTCGGAGACCTTGGAGACCGTGGCCTCGTGGCCCATGGAGACGTCGTCCTCGCGGACGTCCACGTACGGGTACGTGTCCGAGCGAGAGATCGTGTCGACCAGGAGCGCGTCGCAGAGCACGTTCGACTTGGAGCCGTGGGCGCCCTCGCCGATCTCGACCAGGCCGCGGTACGAGGTGCGGCCGCCGCCTCGAGCCACCGACTTGGAGACGATGTTGGAGGAGGTGTTCGGCGCCATGTGGACCATCTTGGAGCCGGCGTCCTGGTGCTGGCCCTCGCCCGCGAAGGCGATGGACAGGGTCTCGCCCTTGGCGTGCTCGCCCATCAGGTAGACGGCCGGGTACTTCATGGTGACCTTGGAGCCGATGTTGCCGTCGATCCACTCCATGGTCGCGCCCTCGTACGCCACGGCGCGCTTGGTGACCAGGTTGTAGACGTTGTTCGACCAGTTCTGGATGGTCGTGTAGCGGCAGCGGCCGCCCTTCTTCACGATGATCTCGACCACGGCGCTGTGCAGCGAGTCCGAGGAGTAGATCGGGGCGGTGCAGCCCTCGACGTAGTGGACGTAGGCGTCCTCGTCGACGATGATCAGCGTCCGCTCGAACTGGCCCATGTTCTCCGTGTTGATACGGAAGTAGGCCTGGAGCGGGATGTCGACCTTGACGCCCTTGGGCACGTAGATGAACGAGCCGCCCGACCACACGGCGGTGTTCAGCGACGCGAACTTGTTGTCGCCGACCGGGATGACCGTGCCGAAGTACTCCTGGAAGAGCTCCGGGTGCTCCTTGAGCGCGGTGTCCGTGTCGAGGAAGATGACGCCCTGCTCCTCCAGGTCCTCACGGATCTGGTGGTAGACGACCTCGGACTCGTACTGGGCCGCGACACCGGCGACGAGGCGCTGCTTCTCCGCCTCCGGGATGCCGAGCTTGTCGTACGTGTTCTTGATGTCCTCCGGCAGCTCCTCCCACGAAGCGGCCTGCTTCTCGGTGGAACGCACGAAGTACTTGATGTTGTCGAAGTCGATGCCGGAGAGGTCGGAGCCCCAGGTCGGCATGGGCTTCTTGTCGAACAGCTTGAGGCCCTTGAGACGGAGCTTCAGCATCCACTCCGGCTCGTTCTTCTTGGCCGAGATGTCGCGGACGACATCCTCGGACAGACCCCGCTTGGCAGCGGCACCGGCCGCGTCGGAGTCGGCCCAGCCATATTCGTAGGTGCCCAGGCCATCGAGCTCAGGGTGAGCAGTCTCCGTGGTCATGCGGGGTTCCTCCCGGCCGTGCTTGCAGATACTGATGTGTCGGTCTGTGCGGTGCCCGCGCCTCGCGGGATGAACGTGGTGCACACCCCGTCGCCGTGGGCGATCGTGGCGAGGCGCTGCACATGCGTCCCGAGCAGGCGGGAGAAGACCTCGGTCTCCGCCTCGCACAGCTGCGGGAACTGCTCGGCGACATGGGCGACCGGGCAGTGGTGCTGGCAGAGCTGTTCACCGCTGTGCGGACCGGGAGCGCTCTTCGCCGTAGCAGCGTACCCGTCGGCGGTCAACGCCTTGGCAAGGGCCTCGGTGCGCTCCGCGGGGGCGGCGGCGTCGAGGCTTTCCCGGTAGGTCTCGGCCTGTGCGTCCATCCGCGCCCTGGCGAAGGCGGCGACGGCCGCCTCCCCCTGCTCGCCTCCGCCGGCGGCCTGCGCGATCCAGCGCAGTGCGTCCGCGGCGAGCGAGTCGTAGGACTGGTCGAACGCGTCGCGGCCGCAGTCGGTCAGCGCGAAGACCTTGGCGGGCCGGCCCCGGGTGCGCGTGCCGTAGACGCGCTGCTCACGGGCTTCGACCACGTCGTCGGCGACGAGCGTGTCGAGGTGGCGGCGGACGGCGGCCTGGGTGAGGCCGAGACGCGCGGCGAGGTCGGCGACGGTGGACGGACCGTGGTCCAGGATGGAGCGCGCGACCCGGTTGCGGGTTGACCGCTCCCCGGTAGCGAGTTCCCCCTGAGGGGTCTCGAGCATCCGTTCGCCGTATTTCACAACGCCATTGTTGCGTAATTAGTCGAGCCCCGACAAGCCGTGACCGACGCCACTCCTGGTGGCCTCTATCACTAAGGGTTACCTAATCTCTCTACGCAGAGTTAATCGGCGGGCAGTGCTCCGTTGCCGCACCGGCCCTCCCGCGAACCGGTTCACGGCCCCCACCAGCAATCCCCTGCCCACGGCGTTCCCCGGCACGGCGAACATCGAACGGCAGAGAAGATCACCGAAACCGACGGGGCCGTCCAGGGCCGCACGGCTGAAAAAGTCATGGATTCGCAGGTTCGTACGCCTCCGACCCCGGGACCCGGGACCCCCTCTCCGGCTCCGTAGACTCACCCGCATGAGCAATGACCCCGCCGTGGAGATCCGCGGACTGGTGAAGCGGTACGGACCCAGAACAGCGGTGGACGGCCTGGACCTCACCGTCGGCAAGGCTTCGGTCACCGCCGTCCTCGGTCCCAACGGCGCGGGCAAGACGACCACCGTGGAGACCTGCGAGGGCTACCGCCGCCCCGACGCCGGCACCGTCCGCGTCCTCGGCCTCGACCCGGTCACCCAGGCCGAGGCGCTGCGCCCGCGGATCGGCGTGATGCTCCAGTCCGGCGGGGTGTACTCCGGCGCCCGCGCCGTGGAGATGCTGCGCCACATGGCCAAGCTGTACGCCGACCCCCTCGACGTGGACGTCCTGGTGGAGCGGCTCGGGCTGGGCGGCTGCGGCCGCACCGCCTACCGCCGGCTCTCCGGCGGCCAGCAGCAGCGCCTCGCCCTCGCCATGGCCGTGGTGGGCCGCCCCGAGCTGGTCTTCCTGGACGAGCCCACCGCGGGTCTGGACCCGCAGGCCCGCCGGGCGACCTGGGACCTCGTACGGGAGCTGCGCGCCGACGGGGTCGGCGTCGTCCTCACCACCCACCACATGGACGAGGCCGAGCAGCTCGCGGACGAGGTCGCCATCGTCGACGCGGGCCGGGTCATCGCCCACGGCAGCCCCGAGCAGCTGTGCCGCGGCGGCGCCGAGAACACCCTGCGCTTCACCGGCCGACCCGCCCTCGACCTCGGCTCGCTCCTGAAGGCACTGCCCGACGGCACCGAGGCCGCCGAGCTCAGCGCGGGCGTCTACCGGGTCACCGGCGCCGTGGACCCGCAGATGCTGGCGACCGTCGCCTCCTGGTGCGCACAGAACGGGGTGATGCCGAGCAGCCTCTCGGTGGAGCGGCACACCCTCGAAGACGTCTTTCTGGAGCTCACCGGTAAGGAGCTGCGCGCATGAGCGCCGGTACGTTCGCCCCCAATCCGGGGGCCGCGCCCGTGTCCCGCATGATCCTGGCGCAGGCCGCGCTGGAGACCCGGATGCTGCTGCGCAACGGGGAGCAGCTGCTGCTGACCGTGATCATCCCGGCGCTGCTGCTGGTGCTCTTCTCGGCGGTCGACATCGTCACCGTGCCCCTTGAGGAGGGGGGAGCCGAGAAGTCCGTGGACTTCCTCGCTCCCGGCATCCTGGCGCTGGCGGTGATGTCCACCGCCTTCACCGGGCAGGCCATCGCCACCGGCTTCGACCGCCGTTACGGGGTGCTCAAGCGGCTCGGCGCCTCACCCCTTCCGCGGTGGGCGCTGATGGCCGCCAAGACCCTGTCCGTACTGGTCACCGAGGTGCTGCAGATCGCGCTGCTGACGGTGATCGCCTTCGCTCTGGGCTGGTCCCCGCACGGGAACCCCCTCGCCGTCGCCGCGCTGGTCCTGCTGGGCACGGCCGCCTTCTCCGGGCTCGGGCTGCTGATGGCGGGCACCCTCCGGGCGGAGGCCACGCTGGCCGCCGCCAACCTGGTGTTCCTGCTGCTGCTGGTCGGCGGCGGGGTGATCGTGCCGATGGAGAAGTTCCCCGGCGCCGTGCAGTCCGTACTCGGTCTGCTGCCGATCTCGGCGCTGTCCGACGGGCTGCGCGAGGTGCTCCAGCACGGGGCCGCGCTGCCCTGGGGGGACGCGGGCGTGCTCGCCGCCTGGGCCGTCCTCGGACTCGGCGCCGCCGCGAAGCTCTTCCGGTGGGAGTGAATCCCCTCCGCCGTTCGTTGGCCCGGCAGGAGGATGGGCGCCGCCCCGCAGGGGCGGTGCACACCAGGACGCCGGGGGGCGGGCATGGCGCAACGGGAAGACGTTCTACGGCTGGACGCGCAATGGGCACGGATCCGGTCGGGGGCCGCACAGGCGGCGCCCGCCGAGGCCGAGGCTCTGCTGACGGAGCTGATCGGCGCGCTGCGCGAACCGGCGCGGGCCGATCCGGAGTGCGCGGCACGGCTGGGCCTTCGCCTGGGTGACCTGGCGGCCCGCCGGTTCGCCGGCGGCGACCGGGCCGGGGCCCTGGCGGCCGTCGAGGAGGGGCTGCGGCACGCGCAGCAGGCGGCCGGCCACGCCCCGGAGTACGCCCGCTGGTACGCCCGGGGCCTGATCAACCAGGGCGTCTGGCTGTCCTGGCCGCTGAGCGACGGGGAGCGGCTGCCCCGCTATCCGCTCGGCCCGGCGGCCGAGACCGGCCCGATCGCCATGCAGCGGGCGGCGGGCGAGCGCGCCCGGGACCTGACCCGGGCGGCGGTCGAGGTCTGGGCGGGCCTGGACCAGCACGATCCGGTCAACCGGCGCGGCCTCGCGCAGGCCAAGGTGTTCCTCGGGGACCGCCTCGCGGAGCTGGGCTCCGCCGAGGAGGCGGTGGCGTGGGCGGTGGACGCGGAAGCCGGTTTCCGCCAACTGCTGCTCGCGGCACCCGGTTCGGAGGAGTCGCAGGAGGCGGAGGAGGCCATCGACCACATCGGCCGCCAGCTGGAACTGCGCCTGCGCTTCCTGTCCTTCGACTCCCTGGCGGGCCTGCGCGCGCGGGGCCTGCTGCCCGACCCCCTGCTGCCCCAGGCCGTGGTGGCGGCCCGGATCCACGGGGTGGCCGAGCCCGAGATCGCGGCCCGGCTGCACCTCGGCGCCGAGCAGGTCCGCACGATGCTGGAGGTCACGCCCTGGCGCGCGGTGTGGCGCTTCGAGGTGCGAGGTCCTGACGGGCTGTGGACCGTACAGGAACATCCGTGGCACAGCGGGACGGACGTAAGAAACAGGACAGCCGAGGATGTAGGCACTGAATTGGCGCACGGGTTCACGAGGTCCGCGGACTACCCCGGCGACGGCGGCCATTGGCGCGTGCGTGTCTGGTGGCACGAGGAAGGCGACCCCGCCGGGGCCCGGTTCCGGCTGGTCGTCGGGCCCGACACGGCCACGGGCGGGCCCGCGGGGACCCCCTCGTGAAAGTTTGCACAAGGCTCCGCGTACGATAAGGGCCGTGTTGACCCCTCTCGCTTACCTCGCCAGCCGCTGGACTCCGTCACCCCGGACCGTCCGGCGGGCCGCGTTCGCCGCCCTCGTCATGAGCGTGGTCATCGTCGTCACCGGCGGTGCGGTGCGGCTGACCGGATCCGGTCTCGGCTGCGACACCTGGCCCAAGTGCACGAACGACAGCCTGATCGTGACCCAGGAGCAGGGCTTCCACGGGGCCATCGAGTTCGGCAACCGCATGCTGACGTACGTGCTCTGCGCGGCCGTTGGCTGGGGCATCGTCGCGGCCCGCTCGGCCAAGCCCTGGCGCCGTTCGCTGACGAAGCTCGGCTGGCTCCAGTTCTTCATCGTGATGGGCAACGCGGTCCTCGGCGGCATCACCGTCCTCACGGGGCTCAACCCCTACAGCGTGGCCGGGCACTTCCTCCTCGCCACCTCGCTGATCACCGTCACGACGGTCACCTGGCAGCGCACCCGCGAGGGCGACACCGCTCCCCGGCCGCGCGTGCCCGGTCCCGTGCGCAAGCTCGCGTGGGCCCTGCTCGCGACCACCCTGGTGCTGATCGCGGCCGGCACCGTGGTCACCGGCTCCGGTCCGCACGCGGGTGACAGCAGCGAGATCGAGCGGATGCCGTTCCGCTGGGCGGCCACCGCCCACGTCCACGCGATCTCCGCCTGGGTGGTGTGCGCGCTCGCCGTGGCCATGTGGCTGGTGCTGCGCGTGGTCGACGCGCCGACCGACACCAGGGCGCGCGCCCGCGACCTGCTGATCGTGCTGCTGGCCCAGGGCGGCATCGGCTACGTCCAGTACTTCACCCACGTGCCCGAGGCCCTGGTCGCCACCCACATGCTCGGCTCCTGCCTGGTGTGGATCGCCGTGCTCCGCGTGGCGCTGAGCCTGCGGGAGCGGCCCGCGGCGCAGGCGGAGATCCCGGCGCAGGGCGACCCGCAGCTCACCTCCGTCTGAACCGCGGGGTCCGCCGGGGGCCGTCAGGGCGGCGCCCCGGCGCCCCAACGCCCCGGACCCGCCCACCCGCTCAGCCGCGCTCGTCCAGCCGGTACACCCGGCGGGCATTGCCCGCCGCGATCATGGCCGCCACGCGTTCGGCGTCCTGCCAGGACCAGGCGCCGTCGCCGACCCAGCCGCCCAGCACCCGGCCCAGCGCCTCCCGGAACACCAGGGCGCCCACCGCGTGCAGTTCGGGCAGCCGGCGCCCGCCGCTGGAGAACAGCAGTTTGCCGAACGGGGCCAGTTCCAGCACCTCGGCCAGCACCCCCGCCGCCCGCGCTCCGCTCTGCCCGAGCGCCGCGCCGAGATCGGCGTGGACGTGCGGGAAGGCCGCCGCCAGCTGGGCGGCGTGCCGGTGGTACGGGTATCCGCCGAGCAGCACCAGCCGGGTCCCCAGACCCGCGGTGGCCCGTACGAACTCCGTCAGCAGTGCCGGATCGGCCTGCTCCGGCCGCTGCCCGGGCTCCCCCGCGCCCGCCCCGGTGTGCAGCTGGAGCGGCAGCCCCGTCGCCACCGCGCTCCACAGCAGGTGCCGCAGGAGTACGGGGTCCCGGACGGCCCCGCCCTTGGAGCGCCGGGCCAGCCATCGCCCGGCCGCCCCGCGCACCTCGCCCGGACCGGGCGGCTCGGGGGCGCGGCCGAGGACAGCGGGGTACCCCGCGTCCGCCCCGCAGGTGAAGGCCACGGCCGCCGCGGCGGCGTGGTGGACGGCCCCGGCGAGGTTGGCGAGGAAGGCGACGACCGTGCCGGAGGTGTCTGCGACCTGCTCGGCCAGCAGCTCCAGCCGCACGACCTCGAAGGCGTCGGCGTCCCCCGCGAGCGCCAGCTCCTTGGGACCGGTGAGGTCCCCGGGCACTCCCGTGTCGACCAGATAGGCCGCGACGCCGGAGCCCCGCAGCAGCCGGCGCCCGGACTCGACCACGCCCAGCTCGCGCCGCCGGGCCAGGTACCGGGCGGGGGAGCAGTGCGGCTCCAGCCCGAGCAGCGGCGGGCACCAGCGGCGCACCGCGAAACCGGTCTGGGTGTCGAAGAAGGTGGTCCCGGCGGCGGGCGGGCCGGCCGAGCGGATCAGCTGGGCCTCGAAGGTGCCGAGGCCCAGCTCCGTGCGGAGCACTCCGTGGCAGTACTGGTCCACCAGGGGCGGCGTTTCGATCATCCGGGCATCCCGTTGCGGACGTGAGGAAGGGGCTTCCACACGTCCTAACGGGTGAGCGGGGTGCGAGGTGTTGCTCGCGCTGTTGACCGAGAAGCCACCTGGGGGTGCGCCGGACGCGGCAGGCGTCGGCGTCAGGCCGCCGGGTTCGCCGCCCCGCCGAGCTGGATGCCGGCCATCCGCGACCACTCGTACGGACCGGTCTTCACACGCGCGGCGAACTCGCCGTCGAACTCCTCGTGGAGGGTCAGGCCGGCCTTCTCGGCAGCCAGCTGGGCCACCGCGTAGGTCGGGGCCACCAGATCGCCCCAGCCGCCGTCGGTGCCGACGAGGACGATCCGGGTGCCGGCCTGGCCGATGTGCGCGATCTGGCCCTCGGCGCCGCCGTGCTGCTTGGCGAACGCGCCGATCTGCTTGGCCAGCTTCGCGGCCTTCCGGTCCTGCTTCTTGTCTGCGGTGTCCGCGGTGGTGTCTGCCATGGACAGCATGCTACCGGCGGGTAATGGACGGAGGAAGTATCAGAGGAAGTATCAACGGAGGAAGGGATCCACGGCCACGGCGACGAAGAGCAGCGACACATAGGTGATGGACCAGTGGAACAGGCGCATCTCCTTGAGCTTCGCGCCCGTCAGGCCCGCCTTGGCCCGCGCGTGCAGCGCGTGCGCCTCCCACAGCCACCAGCCGCCCGCCGCCAGCGCGACCGCGGTGTAGAACCAGCCGGTGTACCCCAGCGGGGTCAGCAGCAGAGAGACGGCCACCATCACCCAGCTGTAGAGGACGATCTGGCGCGCCACGGCCTTGTTGCCGGCCACGACCGGGAGCATCGGCACGCCGACGCGCGCGTAGTCGTCCTTCACCTTCATCGACAGCGGCCAGTAGTGCGGCGGCGTCCAGAAGAAGATGACGAGGAAGAGGATGACGGCGGCCCAGGAGACCTCGTTCTTGACGGCGGACCAGCCGATGAGCACCGGCATGCAGCCCGCGATGCCGCCCCACACGATGTTCTGTGCGGTGCGCCGCTTCAGCAGCATCGTGTAGACGACGACGTAGAAGAGGAGCGCGCCGAGCGCGAGCGCGGCCGACAGCCAGTTGACGAGCAGCCCGAAGAACACGGTGGAGACCACGCCGAGGGTGATGCCGAAGGCCAGGCACTCGCGCGGGCTGACCATGCCGGTCACCAGCGGCCGCTGCGAGGTCCGGTCCATCAGCGCGTCGATGTCGCGGTCGATGTACATGTTCAGCGCGTTGGCGCCGCCCGCCGACAAGTAGCCGCCGAAGCAGGTCGTGAGGACCAGCCACAGCGAGGGCACGCCCTGCTCGGCGAGGAACATCACCGGCACTGTGGTGATCAGCAGAAGTTCGATGATTCGCGGCTTGGTCAAAGCCACGAAAGCCATGACGCGGGCCCCGAACGGCCGGTGACCGGGGCTCGTCCCGAGCACCCCCGCTGGACGGGATTCGACGGCCGTCACGCACACCCCTGACAGAGAAAACCAGCAAGCTCCGGACATATAGGTCCGCTGAAGGCTCGCACGTACCACGCCACTCTAGACGTTGCACTTACGTCGCCCTGCGCGGGGGTCGTCTCGTGTTGGTCCGATCAGCCCGCCGACGTTGTGACGGACTGCGGGCACTCGAATAGCTGCACGCCGTCACGGGGGTAGGCTCGGAATCGCGCCGGTGCACCGTTCGTCACCGGGTAACAGACATGTGGAGAGGAGCCCTGACCCACGGTGAGCACCAAGCCGACGACCACAGAGCTCGACTGGACCGATCTCGACCAGCGGGCCGTCGACACCGCCCGCATCCTGGCCGCCGACGCGGTCCAGAAGGTCGGGAACGGCCACCCCGGTACGGCGATGAGCCTGGCCCCCGCCGCGTACACGCTTTTCCAGAAGGTGATGCGGCACGACCCGGCGGATCCCGAGTGGGTCGGCCGCGACCGTTTCGTGCTTTCCGCGGGGCACTCGTCCCTCACTCTGTACACCCAGCTCTACCTGGGCGGCTTCGGCCTGGAGCTGGCCGACCTCGAGGCGTTCCGCACCTGGGGTTCCAAGACCCCCGGCCACCCGGAGTACGGCCACACCGCCGGCGTCGAGACCACCACCGGTCCGCTGGGCCAGGGCATCGCCAACGCGGTGGGCATGGCCATGGCCGCCCGCTACGAGCGCGGCATGTTCGACCCGCAGGCCCCGCAGGGCAGCTCCCCGTTCGACCACATGATCTACGCGATCGCGGGCGACGGCTGCCTCCAGGAGGGCATCTCCCACGAGGCGTCCGCCCTGGCCGGCCACCAGAAGCTCGGCAACCTGGTGCTGCTGTGGGACGACAACCACATCTCCATCGAGGGTGACACCGAGACGGCCGTCTCCGAGGACACCCTGAAGCGCTACGAGGCGTACGGCTGGCACGTCCAGCGCGTCGCGCAGCAGCCGAACGGCGACCTCGACCCGAAGGCACTGTTCGAGGCCCTGGCCGCCGCCAAGGCCGAGACCGAGCGCCCCTCCTTCATCGCGATGCGCTCGATCATCGCCTGGCCGGCCCCGCACGCCCAGGGCACCGAGGCCTCGCACGGCTCGGCCCTCGGCGACGACGAGGTCGCCGCCACCAAGCGCGTCCTCGGCTTCGACCCGGAGAAGTCCTTCGACGTCTCCGACGAGGTCATCGCGCACACCCGCAAGGCGCTCGACCGCGGCCGCGAGGCCAAGGCCGCCTGGGAGAAGGACTTCTCCGCCTGGCGCACCGCCAACCCGGAGCGCGCCGCCGAGTTCGACCGCATCAACGCCAACGAGCTGCCCGCGGGCTGGGAGGACAAGCTCCCCGTCTTCGAGGCCGGCAAGGGCGTCGCCACCCGTGCGGCCTCCGGCAAGGTGCTCGAGGCGCTCGGCGCGATCATCCCGGAGCTGTGGGGCGGCTCGGCCGACCTGGCCGGCTCCAACAACACGACGATCGACAAGCACTCGTCGTTCCTGCCCAAGGGCAACCCGCTGCCGGAGGCCGACCCGTACGGCCGCACCATCCACTTCGGCATCCGCGAGCACGCCATGGCCGCGGCCATGAACGGCATCGCGCTGCACGGCCACACCCGTATCTACGGCGGCACCTTCCTGGTGTTCTCCGACTACATGCGCAACGCCGTGCGCCTGTCCGCGCTGATGCACGTGCCGGTGACGTACGTGTGGACGCACGACTCCATCGGCCTGGGCGAGGACGGCCCGACCCACCAGCCGATCGAGCACATCGCCTCGCTGCGCGCCATCCCGGGCCTGAACGTGGTCCGCCCGGCCGACGCCAACGAGACCGCCATCGCCTGGCGCGAGATCCTGCGCCGCCACACCAAGGTGTTCGGCAAGGGCGCTCCGCACGGTCTGGCGCTGACCCGCCAGGGCGTGCCGACGTACGAGCGCAACGAGGACGCCGCCAAGGGCGGCTACGTGCTCTTCGAGGCGGAAGGCGGCGAGCCGCAGGTCGTCCTCATCGGCACCGGCTCCGAGGTCCAGCTCGCCGTCGCCGCGCGCGAGGCGCTGCAGGCCGAGGGCGTCCCGGCCCGCGTGGTCTCGATGCCGTCCGTCGAGTGGTTCGAGGAGCAGGACCAGGCGTACAAGGACAGCGTCCTGCCGCCGTCCGTCACGGCGCGCGTCGCGGTCGAGGCCGGGGTCGGCCTGACCTGGCACCGCTACGTCGGCGACGCCGGCCGGATCGTCTCGCTGGAGCACTTCGGTGCCTCCGCCGACGCCAAGGTGCTGTTCCGCGAGTTCGGCTTCACCCCCGAGGCCGTGACCGCCGCCGCCAAGGACTCGATCACCGCCGCCGCGCGCTGACACCGGTACACGAACCAGTAGGAGATGCAATTCCCATGACAGACGCACTCAAGCGCCTCTCCGACGAGGGCGTGGCGATCTGGCTGGACGACCTGTCCCGCAAGCGCATCACGTCCGGCAACCTGGCCGAGCTCATCGACCAGTCGCACGTGGTCGGTGTCACCACCAACCCGTCGATCTTCCAGAAGGCGATCAGCAGCGGCGACGGCTACGAGCAGCAGCTCGCCGACCTCGCCGCCCGCAAGGTCACCGTCGACGAGGCCATCCGCATGATCACGACGGCTGACGTCCGCGACGCCGCCGACATCCTGCGCCCGGTCTACGACCGCACCGACGGCCAGGACGGCCGGGTCTCCATCGAGGTCGACCCCCGTCTGGCCCACAACACCACGGCGACCGTCGCCGAGGCCAAGCAGCTCGCCTGGCTGGTGGACCGTCCGAACACGCTGATCAAGATCCCGGCGACCAAGGCCGGCCTGCCGGCGATCACCGAGGTCATCGGCAAGGGCATCAGCGTCAACGTCACGCTGATCTTCTCGCTGGAGCGCTACCGCGAGGTCATGGACGCGTACCTGGCGGGTCTGGAGAAGGCCAAGGCCGCGGGCCTGGACCTCTCCGAGATCCACTCGGTCGCCTCCTTCTTCGTGTCCCGTGTGGACAGCGAGATCGACAAGCGCCTGGACGCCGTGGGCACCGACGAGGCGAAGGCCCTGAAGGGCAAGGCGGCCCTCGCCAACGCCCGTCTGGCCTACGAGGCCTACGAGGAGGTCTTCTCCTGCGACCGGTGGAACGCCCTGGAGCGTGTCGGCGCCAACAAGCAGCGTGCGCTGTGGGCCTCGACGGGCGTCAAGGACCCGGCGTACAAGGACACCCTGTACGTGGACGACCTGGTCGCCCCGAACACGGTCAACACCATGCCGGAGGCCACCCTGGAGGCCACCGCCGACCACGGCCAGATCACGGGTGACACCGTGCGCGCCACCTACGAGCAGTCGCGCGCCGAGCTCGATGCGGTCGCGAAGCTGGGCATCTCGTACGACGATGTGGTGCAGCTGCTCGAGGACGAGGGCGTCGAGAAGTTCGAGGCGTCCTGGAACGACCTGCTGAAGTCCACCGAGGCGGAGCTCGAGCGCCTCGCCCCCACGGAGGCCTGAACACTTTGTCTGTGAACGGAGCGAACCCGCTTCGTGACGCACAGGACCGGCGGCTCCCGCGCATCGCGGGGCCGTCCGGCCTGGTCATTTTCGGCGTTACGGGTGACCTGTCGCGCAAGAAGCTGATGCCCGCCATCTACGACCTGGCGAACCGGGGGCTGCTGCCGCCGGGCTTCTCGCTGATCGGTTTCGCCCGCCGCGAATGGGAGCACGAGGACTTCGCCCAGGAGGTGTACGAGGCCGTCAAGGAGCACTCGCGCACCCCCTTCCGGGAGGAGGTCTGGCAGCAGCTGGTGCAGGGCTGCCGCTTCGTCCAGGGCGACTTCGACGACGACGCGGCGTTCGAGACGCTGAAGTCGACGATCGACGAGCTCGACAAGGCGCAGGGTACGGGCGGCAACTTCGCGTTCTACCTGTCCGTGCCGCCGAAGTTCTTCCCCAAGGTGGTCCAGCAGCTCAAGAACCACGGGCTGGCGCAGAAGGAGGGCTCCTGGCGGCGTGCCGTCATCGAGAAGCCCTTCGGGCACGACCTGAAGAGCGCCGAGGAGCTCAACAAGGTCGTCCACGAGGTCTTCCCGCGGGACGAGGTCTTCCGGATCGACCACTACCTCGGCAAGGAGACCGTCCAGAACATCCTGGCGCTCCGCTTCGCCAACACCATGTTCGAGCCGATCTGGAACCGGTCGTACGTCGACCACGTGCAGATCACCATGGCCGAGGACATCGGCATCGGCGGCCGGGCCGGGTACTACGACGGCATCGGCGCGGCCCGCGACGTCATCCAGAACCACCTGCTCCAGCTGCTCGCGCTGACCGCGATGGAGGAGCCCGGCTCCTTCCATCCCAAGGCGCTGGTGGCGGAGAAGCTCAAGGTCCTCACGGCCGTCGAGCTCCCCGAGGACCTGGGCAAGCACACCGTGCGCGGCCAGTACTCGGCGGCGTGGCAGGGCGGCGAGAAGGTCGTCGGGTACCTCGAAGAGGACGGCATCGACCCCAGGTCGAAGACCGACACCTACGCGGCCATCCGCCTGGAGATCAACAACCGCCGCTGGGCGGGCGTCCCGTTCTACCTGCGGACCGGCAAGCGCCTGGGCCGCCGGGTGACCGAGATCGCGGTGGTCTTCAAGCGGGCTCCGTACCTGCCGTTCGAGTCGGGCGCGACCGAGGAGCTGGGGCAGAACGCCCTGGTCATCCGGGTCCAGCCGGACGAGGGCGTGACGGTGCGCTTCGGCTCCAAGGTTCCGGGCACCTCCATGGAGGTCCGGGACGTCACGATGGACTTCGCGTACGGCGAGTCCTTCACGGAGTCGAGCCCCGAGGCGTACGAGCGGCTGATCCTCGATGTCCTGCTGGGTGACGCGAACCTCTTCCCGCGCCACCAGGAGGTCGAGCTGTCCTGGAACATCCTCGACCCGATCGAGGAGTACTGGGACAAGCACGGCAAGCCCGCGCAGTACCCGGCGGGAACCTGGGGGCCGGTCGAGGCGGACGAGATGCTCGCACGAGACGGACGGAGCTGGCGCCGGCCATGAAGATCGACCTCACGGAGACCACCTCCAGCAAGATCAACGCCGCGTTGGTGCAGGCGCGCCGGGACATCGGCACGCCGGCCATCGGCATGGTCCTCACGCTGGTGATCGTGACCGACGAGGAGAACGCGTACGACGCGCTCAAGTCGGCGAACGACGCGTCCCACGAACACCCTTCGCGGATCATCGTCGTCGTCAAGCGGGTCAGCCGCTCGCCGCGCAGCCGCCGCGACGCCCGTCTCGACGCGGAAGTCCGCGTCGGGGCGGACTCCGGCACCGGCGAGACGGTGGTGCTCCGCCTTCACGGTGAACTGGTCAACCACGCCCAGTCGGTGGTTCTCCCGCTCCTCCTGCCGGACGCGCCCGTCGTGGTCTGGTGGCCGGACGGTGCTCCGTCGGACCTGGCGGGCGACCCGCTGGGTGCGCTCGGGCAGCGCCGGATCACGGACACGTACGCCTGCGAGAACCCGCTGCAGGCGCTCGGGGAGCGGGCTGCGGCCTACGCCCCGGGTGACACGGACCTGTCCTGGACCCGGGTCACGCCGTGGCGGTCGATGCTGGCCGCCGCGCTGGACCAGCAGGCTCTGAAGGTCACCTCGGCGGCCGTCGAGGGCGAGGACGAGAACCCGAGCTGCGAGCTGCTGGCCATGTGGCTGGCGGACCGCCTCGAGGTGCCCGTCAAGCGGACCCGTTCGAAGGGCCCCGGCCTCACCTCGGTCCGGCTGGAGACCAAGGACGGCGACATCGTCCTGGACCGGGCCGACGGCTCGCTGGCCACGCTGTGCATGCCGGGTCAGCCCGACCGTGCGGTGGCGCTCAAGCGCCGCGACACGGCCGAGCTGCTGGCGGAGGAGCTGCGCCGGCTCGATCCGGACAACACGTACGAGGCCTCGCTGAAGTTCGGCGTGGCGAAGCTGGTGGCCGAGGCTCCGGACCCGGCGGCGGCTCCTGCCCAGGCAGCGGCTCCGGCCAAGGCCGAGGCCGCACCGGCGGCTTCGAAGCCGGCCTCCAAGTCGGCGAAGAAGCCAGCGGCCAAGCAGTGAAGCACGACGGCCGCCGGCCGGGTCCGTTCCCTTCCGGGGTGCGGTCCGGCCGGCGGCCGAGCCATTTCTCGACGAAGAAGGCGGCAACAACATGGGTATGACGACTCCCCAGGTCGTCGTCCACCGGGACAAGGAACTGATGGCCCAGGCCGCGGCGGCCCGGCTCATCACGAAGATCGTGGACGCGCAGGCGGCCCGCGGCAGCGCCTCGGTGGTCCTGACCGGCGGCCGCAACGGCAACGGGCTGCTCGCCGCACTGGCGGCGGCTCCGGCCCGGGACGCCGTCGACTGGGCCCGGCTGGACCTGTGGTGGGGCGACGAGCGGTACGTCCCGGCCGACGACCCCGAGCGCAACCACGTCCAGGCCCGGGAGGCCCTCCTGGACGCCGTCCCGGTGGATCCGGCACGGGTGCACGTCATGCCGGCCTCGGACGGCCCGTACGGGGCCGACGTGGATGCGGCGGCGGACGCGTACGCGGAGGAGCTGCGGCGGGCGGCGGGCCCGGAGGACCACGGTCCGGTGCCGCGCTTCGACGTGCTGATGCTGGGCGTCGGCCCGGACACCCACGTGGCCTCGCTGTTCCCGGAGCACCCGGCGGCGCGGGAGACCGAGCGCACGGTGGTCGGCGTCCACGGCGCGCCGAAGCCGCCGCCGACGCGGGTCTCGCTGACCCTCCCGGCGATCCGGGCGGCCCGGGAGGTCTGGCTGCTGGCGGCGGGCGAGGACAAGGCGGGCGCGGTGGCGATCGCGCTCGGCGGCGCCGGGGAGGTCCAGGCCCCGGCGGCGGCGGCGTACGGGCGCTCCCGCACGCTGTGGCTGCTGGACCGCGCGGCGGCCGCGAAGCTCCCGTCGTCGCTGTACCCCCCGGCCTCGGCCTGACCGTACGGCCGAAGGGCCCGCCCCCTGGAAGGGAGCGGGCCCTTCGGCCGTGGTGATGCGTGCGGTGCCTGTGGATCAGGCGCGGCCGCGCAGGGAGCGGTAGGCGGCGACCAGGGACTTCGTCGAAGGGTCCAGGCCCGGCACGTCGGCGCCGTCCGTCAGCGCCGGCTCGACCCGCTTCGCGAGGACCTTGCCGAGCTCCACGCCCCACTGGTCGAAGGAGTCGATGTGCCACACCGCGCCCTGGACGAACACCTTGTGTTCGTACAGCGCGATGAGCTGGCCCAGCACCGCCGGGGTGAGGTCCTGCGCCAGGATCGTCGTGGTCGGGTGGTTCCCCTTGAAGGTCTTGTGCGGGACCAGGGACTCCGCAGCCCCCTCCGCGCGGACCTCGTCCGCGGTCTTGCCGAAGGCCAGCGCCTGCGTCTGCGCGAAGAAGTTCGCCATCAGCAGGTCGTGCTGGGCCGCGAGCTTCGGCGGCAGTTCGCCGATCGGCCGGGCGAAGCCGATGAAGTCCGCCGGGATGACCTTCGTGCCCTGGTGGATCAACTGGTAGTACGCGTGCTGCCCGTTGGTGCCGGGCGTGCCCCACACGACCGGACCGGTCTGCCAGTCCACCGGCCGGCCGTCCCGGTCCACGGACTTGCCGTTGGACTCCATGTCCAGCTGCTGCAGGTACGCCGTGAAGCGGGAGAGGTAGTGGCTGTACGGCAGGACCGCGTGCGACTGCGCGTCGAAGAACGCGCCGTACCAGATCCCCAACAGGCCCATCAGCAGCGGTGCGTTCTGCTCCGGGGGCGCCGTGCGGAAGTGCTCGTCCATCGCCCGGAAGCCGCCCAGCATCTCCCGGAAGGAGTCCGCCCCGATCGCGGTCATCAGCGAGAGCCCGATCGCGGAGTCGAAGGAGTACCGCCCGCCGACCCAGTCCCAGAAGCCGAACATGTTGGCCGGATCGATGCCGAACGCGGTGACCTTCTCGGCGTTGGTCGACAGCGCCACGAAGTGCCGCGCCACGGCCGCGGTGTCACCGCCGAGACCCGCCAGCAGCCACTCCCGCGCCGACTCGGCGTTGGTGATGGTCTCGATGGTCGTGAAGGTCTTGGAGGCGATGATGAACAGCGTCTCGGCCGGGTCCAGGTCCCGTACGGCCTCGTGCAGGTCGGCGCCGTCCACGTTGGACACGAACCGCACGGTCAGGGCGCGGTCGGTGAACGCGCGCAGCGCCTCGTACGCCATCGCCGGGCCCAGGTCGGAGCCGCCGATGCCGATGTTGACCACGTTCGTGATGCGCCGGCCGGTGAAGCCGGTCCACTGCCCCGAGCGGATCTGCTCGGAGAAGGCCGCCATCTTGTCGAGGACGTCGTGCACCGCGGGGACGACGTTCTCGCCGTCCACCTCGACCACCGCGTCCTGCGGCGCGCGCAGGGCGGTGTGCAGGACCGCCCGGTCCTCGGTCGTGTTGATCTTCTCGCCGCGGAACATCGCCTCGCGCAGCTCGGCCACGCCCGTCGCCGCCGCGAGCTCCCGCAGCAGCTCCAGCGTCTCGTCGGTCACGAGGTGCTTCGAGTAGTCGATGTACAGGTCCCCGACCCGCAGCGTGTAGCCCGTGCCCCGGTTCGGATCCGCCTCGAACAGCTCGCGCAGATGCGTCTGCCCCAGCTCTTCGCGGTGCTTGCCGAGTGCCAGCCACTCGGGCGTCCGGTTGAGCCTCGTAGTGCTGTCTGCGTTCATCTCGGACATCAACCCGTTTCTTCCGTCCTGTCGTGCCCCGCCGATCACCAACTTAAGGGATCCGAAGAGGCACAAGGTACGCAAAGGGGCCCGGCCCGCTGGAGAACAACTCCTGCGGGCCGGGCCCGATGTCACACCGTCACGTCGCGATGTCAGATCTCGCCGCGGAGCTTGGCGAGCGCCTCGGCGAGGATCGCCTCGCCGTCGGCGTCCGTGCGGCGCTCCCGTACGTACGCCAGGTGGGTCTTGTAGGGCTCGGTGCGCGGCGGCGCCGGCGGGTTGTCCCGGTCCTGGCCGGCCGGGAACCCGCAGCGCGGGCAGTCCCAGGTGTCCGGCACCTGCGCGTCGCTGGCGAAGCTCGGCTGCGTCTCGTGCCCGTTCGAGCACCAGAAGGAGATGCGCAGGCGGGGCGCGGACTCGCCGCGCTCGGCCTCACCCATCGGCCCCGCTCCGACCCGACTACCACGGATCGCGTTGCCACTTGCCACGGTCGTAACTCCCCTGCGTGATGGTGCCGCGAAGCGTGAGTGGATTTCCGCCGCGGGCGCCCCAGTCTACGTAAGGCCCAACGCGCGTCCATCACATGGAGTTACTCACTCCAGGCCGCGGACGCCGTCCTCATGATAGGCGGGGTGGAGCCGACCGGACCGGCGGAATGGCCAGATCCGTCGGCTTCCCTACTTCAGCAGAACGCCGAGCGTCATGATGCAGGCGAACCAGAGGAGACCCACGACGACGGTGATGCGGTCCAGGTTGCGCTCCGCGACCGAGGAGCCGCCGACCGACGACTGCATGCCGCCGCCGAACATGTCGGAAAGGCCGCCGCCCTTGCCCTTGTGCATCAGCACGAGCAGCATCAGCAGGGCGCTGAAGACGATCAGGGCGATCGAGAACCCCATAATCACGGCTGATTCCTACTTTCTGGCTTTTCTGGCTTTCCGGCTCTGCTGGATGTGCGCGGGGGCCAGTGGCTGGTGGTTCAGCCTCCTGGCCCCCGCAAGGGTACGACGGATCCGCCCTACCGCATACTCGCTGCGACGATCGCGCAGGTCACTGGTCGCGGAACCGGACGATCTTCACGAACTCGTCCGCGTCCAGCGCAGCGCCGCCGATCAGGGCGCCGTCGACATCGGGCTGAGCCATGATCGCCGCGATGTTGCCGGACTTCACCGAGCCGCCGTACTGGATGCGGACCTTGTCGGCCAGCTCCTGGGAGTACAGCTCGGCGAGGCGGCCGCGGATCGCCCCGCAGACCTCCTGCGCGTCGTCGGGGGTGGCGACCTCGCCGGTCCCGATCGCCCAGACGGGCTCGTACGCGATCACGATGGACTCGACCTGCTCGGCCGGGATGTCCTTGAGGCCGCCGTCGACCTGGGCCAGCGTGTACGGGACCTGCTCGCCGGCCTTGCGGATGTCCAGGCCCTCGCCGACGCACAGGATCGGGGTGAGCCCGTGCTGGTAGGCGGCCTTGACCTTGGCGTTGCAGAGCTCGTCGCTCTCGCCGTGGTACTGGCGGCGCTCGCTGTGGCCGACGGCCACGTACGTGCACTTCAGCTTCGCGAGCATCGCGCCGGAGATCTCGCCGGTGTAGGCACCGGACTCGTGCGCCGAGATGTCCTGGGCGCCGTACTTGATCTTCAGCTTGTCGCCGTCGACCAGGGTCTGGACGGAGCGCAGGTCGACGAAGGGCGGCAGGACCGCGACCTCGACGGCGTCGTAGTCCTTGTCGGCGAGCGCGAAGGCGAGCTTCTGGACGTGCGCGATGGCCTCAAGGTGGTTGAGGTTCATCTTCCAGTTGCCCGCCATGAGCGGGGTGCGGTTGCTCATTAAGGGTCAGACCTCCAGTGCGGCGAGGCCGGGGAGCGTCTTGCCCTCGAGGTATTCGAGGGAGGCGCCGCCACCGGTCGAGATGTGGCCGAAAGCGTTCTCGTCGAAGCCGAGCGTACGCACGGCCGCGGCGGAGTCGCCGCCGCCGACCACGGTGAACGCGCTGCTGTCGACGAGGGCCTGCGCGATCGCGCGGGTGCCTCCGGCGTAGTCGGGGTGCTCGAAGACGCCCACGGGACCGTTCCAGAAGACGGTCTCGGCATCGGCGATCTTCGACGCGTACAGCTCACGGGTCTCGGGACCGATGTCCAGACCCTCCTTGTCGGCGGGGATCTTGTCCGCGTCGACGGTGATGTACTCGGCCGGGGTCTTGCCCTTGAGGTCGGGGAAGTCCGCCGAGGCCAGGATGTCGACCGGGAGGACCAGCTCGACGCCGTTCTTCTCGGCGCGTGCCATGTACTCCTTGACGACGTCCACCTGGTCCTTCTGGAGCAGGGAGATGCCGACCTCGTAGCCCTTGGCATAGAGGAAGGTGTACGCCATGCCGCCGCCGATGAGGATGCGGTCGGCCTTGCCGAGCAGCTCGTCGATGACGGCTAGCTTGTCGGAGACCTTGGCGCCGCCGAGGATGACCACGTACGGGCGCTTGACCTCGGCGGTCAGCTTCTTCAGGACGCCGACCTCGGTGGCGATCAGGTAGCCGGCCGCGTGCGGGAGGCGCGCGGGCAGGTCGAAGACCGAGGCGTGCTTGCGGTGGACGGCGCCGAAGCCGTCGCCGACGTAGACGTCGGCCAGCTCGGCGAGCCGGTCGGCGAAGGCGCCGCGCTCGGCGTCGTCCTTCGAGGTCTCACCGGCGTTGAAGCGCAGGTTCTCGATGACGGCGACCTGGCCGTCGGTGAGGGCGGCGACGGTCGCCTGGGCGGAGGCACCGATCGTGTCGGTGGCGAACGCGACGTCCGTACCGAGCAGTTCGCCGAGCCGCTTGGCGGCCGGGGCGAGGGAGAAGGCCGGGTCCGGGGCGCCCTTGGGGCGGCCCAGGTGCGAGGCGACGACCACGCGGGCGCCGGCTTCGGCGAGCTTCGCGATGGTCGGCTGCACGGCGCGGATGCGGCCGTCGTCGGTGATCGTGTCGCCCGCGAGCGGCACGTTCAGGTCGGCGCGGACGAAGACCCGCTTGCCGGCGACGCCTTCGGCGAGCAGTTCGTCGATCGTCTTCATGTGTTTCTACTCCTTATCCCCATACACGGGTTCTGCCGGTGCGGGGCCGATCGGTCGAGGCAGACAACAGGGCCCGTGCAGCGCTCCATCGCGCTGACCGGACCCTGTGCTCACATCGTGGTGCCTAGCCCTGCTACCTGAGACTTAGAGCTGGCCGCCGACGAAGACGGTCAGGTCGACGAGGCGGTTGGAGTAGCCCCACTCGTTGTCGTACCAGCCGACGACCTTGACCTGCGTACCGTCCTGAACCATGGTCAGGGAGGAGTCGAAGGTGCAGGAAGCCGGCCAGTTCACGATGTCGGAGGAGACGATCGCGTCCTCGGTGTAGTCGAGGATGCCCTTGAGCTGACCCTCGGCGGCCTTCTGGAAGGCGGCGTTGATCTCTTCCTTGGTGGTCTCGCGGGAGAGCTCCAGGACGAGGTCGGTGACCGAGCCGGTCGGGACCGGGACGCGCATGGCGATGCCGTCCAGCTTGCCCTTGAGCTGCGGGAGGACCAGCGCGGTGGCCTTGGCGGCACCGGTCGAGGTCGGGATGATGTTCTCGGCGGCGGCGCGGGCGCGGCGCAGGTCCGAGTGCGGGAAGTCCAGGATCCGCTGGTCGTTCGTGTACGCGTGGACCGTGGTCATCATGCCCTTGACGATGCCGAAGTTCTCGTCCAGAACCTTGGCCATCGGCGCCACGCAGTTGGTGGTGCAGGAGGCGTTGGAGATGACGTGGTGGTTGGCCGCGTCGTACTTGTCCTGGTTGACGCCCATCACGATGGTGATGTCCTCGTCCTTGGCCGGAGCCGAGATGAGGACCTTCTTCGCGCCCGCGGCGATGTGCTTCGCGGCGTCGGCCTTCTTGGTGAAGATGCCGGTCGACTCGATGACGATGTCGGCACCGAGCTCACCCCAGGGCAGGTTCGCGGGGTCGCGCTCGGCGAACGTCTTGAAGGTGTTGCCGCCGACGGTGATGGTGTCGTCGGTGTGGGAGACCTCGGCCTTGAGGCGGCCCAGGATGGTGTCGTACTTGAGCAGGTGCACCAGGGTCGCGTTGTCAGTCAGGTCGTTGACACCGACGATCTCGATGTCCGCTCCCTGCTCAAGGAGCGCCCGGAAGTAGTTGCGGCCAATTCGGCCAAAACCATTGATGCCTACGCGGATCGTCACGAACCGATCTCCTCGTTGGTGCGCCGGTAAGTCCGCCGGCGAGCTGTATGGGATGTCCCCGACCGCTTACGACCCTACCTCTCCGTGAGCTTTTGAGTGACATCGGCCGGGACCTGACACTCCCCCTGCCACATGGGGGGACCGCTGCCGGGGCCCCGTACCGCGTGCTCGGTACGGGACCCCGGGATCTCCACCTCCATCACTCAGAGTGAGCGATGAGGGCTCCTTTGATCAGCAGTGCAGCGACCTGAGCGCCTTACCGACGAGTACGGCTCGGTCCGCCGCCGTCGGCAGGTGTTCGAGGCCGAAACCGAGGAGCACCGTGTTACGCGTAGTGACGGCGGCGTATGACTTGAACAGCTCCCCGGACCGGGACCAATCGCCCGGAACCACAGGGCTTCCGGCAGGTGCGCCCTGGGCGGTCCAGGCGCCCAGCGAGGTCTCGAATCCCTCGACGGCCTGGTCGGCTCCGCCGACGGAGACGCGCGCCTCGTCCGCGAACACGCCGCGGCCGCCCGCGCCTCCGTCCGAGATGGAGGAGAGGGAGACCTCGACGGTCTTGCCCGCGTACGCGCTCAGGTCGAAGGAGACCTGCTTCCATCCGTCGGACGAGCCGGTGAAGCTGTTCCACGAGCCGCTGGTGCCCTTGGCGGCGCAGCCGGCGCTGTCGAGGGTGAGGTAGTGGCGCAGGAACGGGTGGCCGTTGACGAAGAACCCGGCCTGGCAGTCCGCCGGGACGGCGGCGCTGTTCAGGCCGCCCGCCTCGGGCAGCGTGGTCCAGTCCTCCGCGCCGGCCGTGTGGGCCTCCAGGACCGCGTGGTCGTAGCCTTCCTCGGTGTTCCAGTTGAGGGCCATCTTGAGCTGCGGCTTGTCGGCGGCGGTGACCTTCGTCAGGTCGACCGTGCGGGTCAGCCGCTTCCACTCGTCGTCCTCGTGGGCGGCCGCGGCCATTCCGGCGCCGGCGTAGGGGGCGTACGGATTCACGACCCCGGCGTACTGACCCGCCTGCGCGCTCTTGAACTGCGGGAACTGGGCGGCGGGCAGGGAGTCGGAGGTGACCGCGTAGGACCCGGGGGCGTTGAACGGGTTGCCCGCCGCGTCGCCCAGGCCGCCCTTGGCGCCGGCGAGGGCACCCTTACCGGTGAAGCCGGTGGCGCCGGAGGCACTCGTACGGCTGTAGGCGCCGAGGTAGTACTGGCTGAAGTCGTCGGTCACGGCGCGGCCGACCTGGGCGTTGCCGCCCGCGAGCTCACCGGCCTCGATCAGCTTGCCGCCCTCGTTGAGGAAGTCGCGCACGGCCAGCTGGGTGTCGCCGCCGGGCGTCTTGGCGCCGGTGTAGTGCACGGCCGTACGGAAGTGGGAGAGCACGCCGAGGTGGTGCGGGGCGCCCTGCGTCGCCACGTCCCAGACCGCCGCGGACTTCCCGTTGGCGCGCAGGGCGTCCACGTACTCCTGCGCGTGCTGGGCCTTGGCGCCCTCCTCCGCGATCACCAGCACGTCGGCGCGCGGCCGTTCGGCCACCGTGTACGTGAAGTGCTCGCTGGAGACCTGCTTGCCGGAGCGGTCGCGGCCGGTGAACCAGACCTCGACCTTGTCGCCGGGCTTGGCGCCGTCCACCGTGGCCCGGTACTCGTCGAACCAGTTGTTGTCCTTGCCGCCGTAGACGTCGCCGCCCTTCCAGGCCCTCAGTCCGTCGTCGTGCGTGCGGCCGCCGTTGATGCGGAACTTGAGCTGCTTGTCCTTCAGCGCCTTGCGGGCCGTGACGGAGACCCGCTGGTCCTCGCCCTTGGCGACGTAGGAGGTGGTGAAGGGGTCCACGGTGAAGTCGGCGGCGCTCAGGCCGACGCTGGACTTCGGCTGGTCCGGGTGGGCGGCGCTCTCGCCGACGGCGAGGGCGAAGGGGATGTTCTTCACGAACTCCGCCTGGATGAGCTTCTCGTCGTCCGGGAAGTTGAAGCCGGACCGGCAGTCCTCGGGCTTCCACCGGTCATTGGGGTCGCTCGCGGAGGCCGTCTGGCAGGTGGTCATCTCCGGCGTGAACATCATGACGCCGTTGACGTTGGCGGCGTGGCCGTCGGCCTCGCCGTTGGTGGTGTAGAGCTCGGAGGAGACCTGCGGGTAGTAGCCCGGGATCGCGGAGTTCTCCGGGGTGCCGGCGAGCGCCTTGTAGGCGATGTCGTCCGGGGTCGGGGTGGCCACCTGCCACCCCACGCCGTAGAGCAGCAGCTCGGCGGCGGAGTGGTAGTTGACGGCGTACCTGAAGCCGATGCGCTTCTCGAACCCGTCGAGGGCGACGGTCTCGGGCTCGGAGGACGGCTTGGGGCCGCGGTAGGTCTCGCTCGACCGGTTCGGCGAGGAACCCTCGTTGTCGTAGCCCCACTTGTAGGCGAAGTTGCGGTTGAGGTCGACGCCGTCGCCGGTGGTGATCTTGCCGTCGCCGTTGTTGTCGTGCAGGTTCTTGCGCCACAGCCGGTCGCCGCCGGGGGCGTGCGTGTAGTCGTACCCGTCCGGGTTGGCGGACAGCAGGAACCACAGCTCGGTGGAGTCCACCAGCTTGGTGATCCGCTGGTCCTTGCCGTAGTTGTCGAGGGTGTGGTGCATCAGCCGGCGGGTCATCTCCGGGGTGATCCACTCACGGGCGTGCTGGTTGGACATGTAGAGCACGGACGGCTTGTCGCCGTCCTTGGTCGTGCGGGCGTTCCTGGTGACCTTCAGGGCGAGGATGTCCTTGCCCTGGACGGTCTTGCCGATGGAGACCACCTTGGCGAGGCCCGGGTTGTCCTGCGCGGTCTTGAGGATCTCCTCCTGGAGGCCGCCCTTGCCGCTGTACGGGCGGAAGACCCCGTCACCGACGGCCTGGGAGCGGGCCGCGGACGCGGGGACCTTGTGCTCGGCGAGCTTGACGCCCTGGCCTGCGAGCTCCTTGGCCTGGCCGCCGGTGAGGAACAGCTCGACCTTGGCGGTCCCGGTCTCCGGGACGCGTTCGGTGAGCTCCTGGGCGTCCTGGCCCGCGGCGAGGAGGAGCGGCATCTGCTCCTTGGTGATGTCCGCGTCGTAGACCCGCACCTCGTCGGCGCCGGGTGCGGCGTCTGCTGCGGGCCGGGCGTGGGCCACCGGGAGGGCGGCCAGTGTGGTTCCGAAGACGAGTGCGCTTGCGGCGAGGATCGATCTCGCGCGGTGCCTCATGTGCCCCCCTGGGCGTCGTCTGCCACGAAAGCGTTCGGACGACAGGCTCACGATCGGGCGATGCTCATGTCAATGGGGCGTGTCTCAAAGAGGCCCGCACGTGCGGGCCCCTTTGAGACGTACGGGAAGGCGTACGAGGAGACGTACGGGAAGGCGTACGGGCAGGCGTACGGGTACGGGGCGCGGCTAGCCGGCCATGTTGTCGGCCAGATCCTCGCTGAGGTTCGACTCGGTGCCCGGGATGCCCAGGTCCTGGGCCCGCTTGTCGGCCATCGCCAGCAGGCGGCGGATCCGGCCCGCGACCGCGTCCTTCGTCAGCGGCGGGTCGGCGAGCGCGCCCAGCTCCTCCAGGGAGGCCTGCTTGTGCTCCATGCGCAGCCGGCCGGCCGCGGCGAGGTGCTCGGGCACCTCTTCCCCGAGGATCTCCAGGGCCCGCTGGACCCGGGCTCCGGCGGCCACGGCGGCCCGCGCCGAGCGGCGCAGGTTGGCGTCGTCGAAGTTGGCGAGGCGGTTGGCGGTGGCGCGCACCTCGCGCCGCATCCGCCGCTCCTCCCAGGCCAGCACCGACTCGTGGGCGCCGAGCCGGGTCAGCAGGGCGCCGATGGCGTCGCCGTCGCGGACCACGACCCGGTCCACACCGCGCACCTCGCGCGCCTTGGCGGCGATGGAGAGCCGGCGGGCGGCGCCCACCAGGGCCAGGGCGGCCTCCGGACCGGGGCAGGTCACCTCCAGGGAGGAGGACCGGCCCGGCTCGGTGAGCGAGCCGTGGGCCAGGAAGGCGCCGCGCCAGGCCGCCTCCGCGTCACAGGTGGCCCCGGAGACCACCTGCGGGGGAAGACCGCGGATGGGACGGCCGCGGCCGTCCACGAGGCCCGTCTGGCGCGCGAGCTGGTCACCGCCGGCCACGACGCGGACGACGTACCGGCTGCCGCGGCGCAGGCCGCCGGGAGCCATGACCACCAGGTCCGAGGAATGGCCGAAGATCTCCAGGATGTCCTTGCGCAGGCGCCGGGCAGCGATCCCGGTGTCCAGCTCCGCCTCGATGACGATCCGTCCGCTCACCAGGTGCAGCCCGCCCGCGAACCGAAGAATCGCCGAGACCTCCGCCTTCCTGCAGCAGGTCCGGGTGACGGGGAGCCGGGAGATCTCATCCTTCACCGCTGGCGTCATCGCCATGGGCCGATCCTTCCATGCATCCGAAAAATACGGTCGTACGCGGCGGCGAGCAGCTCCGGATCATGCTTCGGAGAGCCGTCTTCCCTGGCCACCGGCGCCAGCTCGACTGCGGCGCCGAACCGTTTTGCGGCATCGGCGAGGGACTCGCGGTCGGGCACGGCGGCCTCGTCGGCCAGCACCACGTCCAGGGCGAGTTTAGGGGCGTGTCGGGCCAAAACCTCCAAATGACGCTGCGGAGAGAAGCCCTCTGTTTCGCCGGGCTGCGGCGCGAGGTTCAGCGAGAGGACCCGCCGGGCCTTGGTCTCGATCAGTGCGTCGAGCAGTTCCGGCACCAAGAGGTGCGGGATCACGGAGGAGAACCAGGATCCCGGGCCGAGCACCACCCAGTCTGCGTCCAGGACTGCGGCGACGGCCTCCGGCACGGCCGGCGGATCTCGGGGCACGACCTGTACGGAGAGCACCTCGCCGGGGGTGGTGGCCACCGTGGCCTGCCCCCGGACGGTGTCGACCTCGTCCGGGCGGGCCTGGTCGTGGCCGCGCACCAGCGCCTGGAGCTCCAGCGGAACCGCCGACATCGGCAGTACCCGGCCCTGCGCGCCCAGCAGCTTCCCGACCAGGTCGAGGGCCTGGACGGGGTCGCCGAGCTGTTCCCACAGGGCCACGATCAGCAGATTGCCGACCGCGTGCTCGTGCAGGGCGCCGGCCGACTGGAAGCGGTGCTGGATCACGCGGGCCCAGGTCTGGCCCCAGTCGTCGTCACCGCACAGTGCGGCCAGCGCCTTGCGCAGGTCGCCGGGCGGCAGCACACCGAGCTCCTCGCGGAGCCGGCCGCTGGAGCCGCCGTCGTCGGCGACCGTGACCACGGCCGTGAGCTCGCCGGTGATCCGGCGCAGGGCTGCCAGGGAGGCCGACAAACCCATGCCGCCGCCGAGGGCGACGACCTTGGGTGCGACCACCTTGGGGGCTGCGCCGCGGCGCAGCCCGGTGCGGCCCGCGCCGTCCTCGCCCCGCCCCGAGGTGAGGCGGCGCAGGCGGCGCAGCCGCAGGGTCCGTCCGGTCACTCGCGCCCCATGTCCCGGTGGACCACGACGGTCTCGACTCCCTCGGAGGCGAGGCGGGCAGCGAGCTTCTCGGACATGGCCACGCTGCGGTGCTTGCCACCGGTGCAGCCGACCGCGATGGTCACGTACCGCTTGCCCTCGCGGCGGTAGCCGGTGGCGATGAGCTGGAGCAGCTCGGTGTAGCGGTCGAGGAACTCCTTGGCGCCGGGCTGGCTGAAGACGTAGCCCGACACCTCCGGGTTGAGGCCGGTGAAGGGGCGCAGCTCGGGGACCCAGTGCGGGTTCGGGATGAAGCGGCAGTCGACGACGAGGTCGGCGTCGACGGGGAGGCCGTACTTGTAGCCGAAGGACATGACGGTCGCCCGCAGCTCGGGCTCCTCGTCGCCCGCGAACTGGGCGTCCATCTTCGCGCGCAGCTCGTGCACGTTCAGGCTGGAGGTGTCGATGACCAGGTCGGCGTCGCCGCGCAGCTCGCGCAGCAGGTCGCGCTCGGCGGCGATGCCGTCGGTGATGCGGCCGTCGCCCTGGAGGGGGTGGGGGCGGCGGACCGACTCGAAGCGGCGGACCAGCGCGTCGTCGGAGGACTCCAGGAAGACGATGCGCCGGGTGACGCCCTTGCTGTCGAGGTCGGAGAGGGACTCGCGCAGCGCGTCGAAGAACTGGCGGCCGCGGACGTCGACGACGACGGCGATGCGCGCCACGTTGCCCTGCGAGCGGGCGCCGAGCTCCACCATGGTGGGGATCAGTGCCGGCGGGAGATTGTCGACGACGAACCAGCCGAGGTCCTCCAGGCACTTCGCCGCCGTACTGCGGCCGGCCCCGGACATCCCGGAGATGATCACCAGCTCGGGGATGGCCGCCTCGGCGGTATCTCCGGGCTCCACTGTCGTGCCCGTACTCACCTGTGCTCCGTCTCGGTCGTGCTCGGTCGTCTGCTCGGTCTCGCGCTCGGAATCCTGCTCGGACGCGTGCTCGGTCATTGCTCGGTCCCCCGTTCGGACGATGTCCCCCAGCCACCGCTGGGGGGTGCCCCCACCCGCGGGGTGGGGTACTCATCCTCAATGATCTCTCCTGTCGCCGTATTGACGGCAGGGCCAGCGGGAACCGACTGGGCGAGGGCCGCGGCCACGGTCTCGGCCGTCTTGCGTCCTATGCCCGGGACCTCGCAGATCTGGTCGATTGTCGCCTGTCTCAGCTTTTTCACCGAACCGAAGTGCTTGACCAGGGCCTGCCTGCGGCTTTCCCCGAGGCCGGGCACCTCGTCCAGCGGCCCCGCCTTGAGCCGTTTCCCGCGCTTGTTGCGCTGGTACTGGATGGCGAACCGGTGGGCTTCGTCACGGACCCGCTGGAGCAGGTAGAGGCCCTCGCTGGTGCGGGGCAGCACGACCGGGTCGTCCTCGCCGGGCAGCCAGACCTCCTCCAGCCGCTTGGCCAGCCCGCACACGGCCACGTCGTCGATGCCGAGCTCCTCCAGGGCCCGCTTGGCGGCGGCCACCTGCGGCTGCCCGCCGTCGACCACGACGAGCTGGGGCGGGTACGCGAAACGCTTCGGCCGCCCGTCGTCCTCGGTGAGGGGATCCTCCCCGTCCTCCGGGGACCACTCCCCCGTCTTCAGCTTCTCCTGGAGGTAGCGGCGGAAGCGCCGGGAGACCACCTCGTGCATGGAGCGGACGTCGTCCTGCCCTTCGAACGACTTGATCTGGAAGCGCCGGTACTCGCTCTTGCGCGCCAGCCCGTCCTCGAAGACGACCATCGAGGCCACCACGTCGTCGCCCTGGAGGTGCGAGATGTCGAAGCACTCGATGCGCAGCGGCGCGCTGTCCAGCTCGAGGGCCGCGGCGACCTCCTCCAGGGCCCGGGAGCGGGTGGTGAGGTCGCTGGCGCGCTTGGTCTTGTGCAGGGCCAGGGACTGCTGCGCGTTGCGGTGGACGGTCTCCATCAGCGCCTTCTTGTCCCCGCGCTGCGGGATGCGCAGGCTGACCTGGGCGCCGCGCCGCTCGGCCAGCCACTGGCCCAGCGCCCGGGTGTCCTCGGGCAGCGCCGGGACCAGCACCTCCTTGGGGACGGCTTCGCCCTTCTCCTCCCCGTACAGCTGCTGGAGGGCGTGCTCGACCAGTCCGGCGGTGTCGACTGCCTCCACCTTGTCGGTGACCCAGCCGCGCTGGCCGCGGACCCGGCCGCCGCGTACGTGGAAGATCTGCACGGCGGCTTCGAGCTCGTCCTCGGCGACCGCGATCAGGTCGGCGTCGGTGGCGTCGGCGAGCACGACGGCGTTCTTCTCCATGGCCCGGCGCAGCGCTCCTATGTCGTCGCGCAGCCGGGCGGCCTTCTCGTACTCCATCTCCTCGGCGGCCTCGTGCATCTGCTGTTCGAGGCGGGAGAGGTAGGTGCCGGTGCGGCCGGCCATGAAGTCGCAGAAGTCCTCGGCGAGTTCCCGGTGCTCCTCGGGGGTGACCCGGCCGACGCAGGGCGCGGAGCACTTGCCGATGTAGCCGAGCAGGCAGGGGCGGCCGATCTGGGCGGACCGCTTGAACACGCCCGCGGAGCAGGTCCGTACCGGGAACACCCGCAGCATCAGGTCGACGGTCTCGCGGATCGCCCAGGCGTGCCCGTAGGGGCCGAAGTACCGCACGCCCTTCTTCTTGGGCCCGCGCATGACCTGGACCCGCGGGTACTCCTCGTTCATCGTGACGGCGAGGGAGGGGTAGCTCTTGTCGTCCCGGTACTTGACGTTGAACCGGGGGTCGTACTCCTTGATCCAGGAGTACTCGAGCTGCAGCGCCTCGACCTCGGTGGAGACGACCGTCCACTCGACGGAGGCGGCCGTGGTCACCATGGTGGCGGTACGGGGGTGCAGGCTCGCGAGGTCCTGGAAGTAGTTGGCCAGGCGTTGGCGCAGGCTCTTGGCCTTCCCGACGTAGATCACCCGGCGGTGCTCGTCGCGGAATCTGTAGACCCCCGGGGAGTCGGGGATCTGCCCTGGCGCGGGGCGGTAGCTGGAAGGGTCGGCCATGCCAACACCCTACTTGCGGGGGCTGACAACATGCCCGCACCGCCGTCCGGGCGCAGCCCCGCCGGCACCGGAGGCCCGGCCTGTTCCAGCCCCGCCGGCACCGGAGGCCCAGGCTGTTTCACCCCCGCTCGCACCGGAGGCCCGGGCTGTTTCAGCCCCGCCGGCGTTTGAGGCGCGGGGTCCGGGGCGGAGCCCCGGGTCTTTCCAGCCCGCCCGGCGCGTGAGGGCCGGGTCCGGGCAGAGCCCGGTGAACGGGAGAAGGGCGGGGCGGGGAGAGGGGGGCGGGAGGGCGCGGAGGGCGGCGGGGCCGGCCGGGTCGTGGGGGGCGGTC
>NZ_JBFAJR010000001.1:135336-243902 GCF_040655295.1 Streptomyces sp. NPDC050448
CGGGCGGTGGTGCGGCGCGCGGCGGGTGTGCGCTCGGGGGGGGGGGCGGGGGGGGGCCCCGGCGTTTTTGCCCCCCCCCGGGGCCGGTGGGGGCGCGGGTCCGGGCAGAGCCCGGTGAACGGGAGAAGGGCGGGGCGGGGAGACGGCACCCGCAGGGCCCGGACGGCCGACGGGCCGCCCGGGTCCTGCCGTCCGCACCCCGGCCTGTCAGGCCGTGGCGCGGCCCCGCCGCGACCGCCGCACCACGATCAGGCCGACGGCGCCGAGCGCAACCGCACCCGCCGCGGCCCCGCCGGCCGGCAGCACGCTCCCGTCAGCGGGCGGCGCCGCCGCCTCCGCGTAGCCACCCGCCCCGCCCCCCTTCGCGTACGCGGACCCCGGCAGCTTGTCCCCGTACGCCCGGGTCACCCGCGACCGGTACGAGGCGAGGCTGGTGCCCCCGGCGCCGACGGCGCGCTCGGCGTCCTCGTCCAGCGGCAGCACCCGGCTCCCCAGGGCCACGTACCAGGCGTCGATCTGCGGTTCCCGGAACACCGTGCCGCCCGGCAGTTTCGCGGCGCCGAGCTGCGCGTAGCGGAATTCGTCGTCGCCGGTCGCGATGTTCACGACCTGCCACCCCGCCTCGGTCCGGGCGGTCCACAGCGCGGCCTGCTGCCCGTCCGAGGAGACCGCCTTGCTGGCGAGGAACTCCAGCCGGGCCACGGGCGCCCCGGCCCTGCCCGCCACGAAGTCCGGGGACAGGTAGCTGACCGGTATCGCCTCGCCCTCGATCCGGGGCTGCGCCGCGGTCGGCGCGACCTTGCCCTCCCGGGCGAAGAAGCGGGAGAGCGTGGCCAGCGTGTCGGGGGCGGCGGCCGCCCGCGCGGCTGCGGCCCTGGTCTCGGCGGTGACGGACCGGGGCTGCGGCACGGGAGCCGCCGAGGCCTGCGGGGCCAGTACGAGAACGGCGGTCGCGGCGAGAACCGCGGCGGCGGCGCGCTGGGTCATGGCGGTCACGCCCCGATCCGGTAGAGCGAGTGGGTCCAGGAGAAGGTGCTGTTGTCCACGTACCAGGCGTGCGAGGCCCAGTTGTAGCGGTCGCTGGAGGGCCACGGGTCGCCCCAGTAGAGCCAGCTGTCGGCGGTGTCGTAGCCGTAGATGACGTGCATGTGGCCGCCGCCGCCGGACCACTGGATGCGGGTCTCGACCGGCCGGTTCGCGTCGATCTCGCTCTGCACGGTGGTGTAGCGGAGCCAGCCGTTCACGTACGAGCCGGAGTTGATGCCGGCCCAGTCCAGGGCGGTCTGGACGTTGCCCAGCGTGGCCTGGTCGTTGGGGCAGTCGTAGCCCTGCGGGCGGTTGAAGGCGGCGTTGCAGAACTGGTTCTGGGTGTAGTTGCGGCCGAACCAGGTGGCGATGGTGTTGCCGCTCGCGGCCCAGCACCAGTTGGTCTTCTGCTGTGCCTGCATGGTGATGTCCAGGCGCTTGTACGCCAGGGCGGAGTCGGCGGCGGCATCGGCGGCGGTGGCGGTGGCGGTGGGCAGGGCGAAGAGCACGGCGGTGACGACGGCGGCCAGGGAAAGCCGCCGGTTTCGGTTGCGCATCGCGTTCCTCCCGTGGGGGATCTCCCCGGCGGGGCCGGGGAGGGTGGGGATGGAGGAGCGCGTCCGGACGCTGTTGCCGAGCATCAGGGTGTTGTCGCGATCAGGTCAACAGGCTTCAATACGCCGTGACATTGCAGTGTGAACGGCAGGACCGCAGTGTGAACGACTGCCGTCCTTTCACCTGGCCCCCGGGTGCCACCGGCGAGCTCTCCCGCCCCACCGTGCGTGAATGTTCACAGGAGGAGCCGTCATGCGGTCGACCGGGGAGAGCGCGCAGGGGAGCACGCAGGAGCTGGGGCGCCTGCTGCGCGCCGGGCCCTTCCACCTCGCGCTGCGCGCCGCCCTGACCGCCCGCGGCCTGCCCCTGCACCGCGTACAGCACCGGCTCGCGGCCCGCGGCATCAAGCTCGGCGTGACCAGCCTGAGTTACTGGCAGCAGGGCGCCCGCCGGCCGCGCCGCCCCGAGTCCCTGAAGGCCGTACGGGCCCTGGAGCAGATCCTGGAACTGCCCGAGGGGGCCCTGCTGCGGCTGCTGGCCGCCCAGGACGGCGCCGGGCCCGAAGCGGTGCGCCCGCCGGCCCGCTCGTACCGGGCCCTGGTCAGCGTCGGCGCGGCCGTGGAGGGGCTGCTGGCCGGGATGGAGCTGCCCGCGGACGGCGGCCTGCACACCGTCGGCCACCACGAGCGGGTGCGGATCGGTGCGGGCGGCGAGCTGCTGGACCGCGAGTCGCAGCACGTCGTACGGGCCCACCGCGACGGGGTCGACCGGTACCTCGCCGTCCACCACGGCGACCCCGGCTGCGACCCGGCCCGGGTCCGCGTCCGGGCGGACGAGAACTGCCGGACCGGACGCGTCCGCTGGCACCGGGAGGCCGAGGTGCTGGTCGCCGAGCTGCTCTTCGACGCCCGGCTGCGCGCCGGGGACACGTACGTCTTCGGCTACGGCTTCGAGGACGGGACCGGCGGCCGCTGCACCGAGTACGTCCGCGGGTTCAGCTACAGCGGCGGGCAGTACGTGCTCCAGGTCCGCTTCGACGAGGCGGCGCTGCCGGTGCGCTGCCGGCGGTTCAGCCGGTCCGGACCGGGGGCGCCGCGCAGCGGTCTGGCGGACCTGACGCCGAGCGGGCGCCACCGGGCCGTGCACCTGGTGGAGCCGGGGGTACGGCGCGGGCTCCTGGGGATCGCCTGGGACTGGGCGTAGCGGGCGCTGCCCTGCGACGGATCAGCCCGCGATGAGCTTGCCGCCCTCGGCCTTGACCGGGACGGCGGGCAGCGGGTCGGTGGCCGGGCCGCGCAGCACCTTGCCGGTCGTCACGTCGAAGCGGCTGCCGTGGCAGGGGCAGTTCCCCTCGCGCTCGACGATCTTGTCCAGGACACAGCCGGCGTGCGTGCACTGGGCGCTGAACGCCTTGTACTGGCCCTCCGCCGGGCAGCTGACGACCAGCTTCTGCTCCCGGAACAGCTTCGACCCGCCGACCGGGACCTCGGACGCGGCGCCGAGCTCCACCGGGGCGGCCGGGACCGCCGGGGAGCCGGAGCCGCCGGTGCCCTCGGTGGAGCAGGCCGCGAGCGTCGCCCCGCCGCCGACGGCCCCGACGATCGCGGCGGCGCCCTTGAGCACGGTACGGCGGGCGGCGGACTGCGAGGCGGACATGCGGTTCTCCTGGCCTGAAGGTTCTGCTGGGCCCCCCGACGATACCGCCGCCCGGTTCCGCCGCCCGATGGGATACCTTCCCCCGCGTGATCGTCGTCGGTGGAGAAGCCCTGATCGACCTCGTGCCCGTGGCGCAGCCGCCGGGCGCGCTGCTGCCGCGGCCGGGCGGGGGGCCGTACAACACCGCGCTGGCGCTGGGCCGGCTCGGTGCGGAGGTCGCCTTCTGCTCCCGGGTCTCGGCGGACGGCTTCGGCGAGAGCCTGCTCGCCGGGCTGCGCGCGGCCGGGGTGGACCTCTCGCTGGTGCAGCGCGGGCCGGAGCCCACCACCCTCGCCGTGCCCTCGCTGGCCCGGGACGGCTCGGCTGCCTACGAGTTCTACGTGGAGGGCACGGCCGACCGGCTGTTCACCCTGCCGCAGGCGCTCCCCGCAGGCACCCGGGCGCTGGCGCTCGGCACGTGCTCCCTCGCCCTGGAGCCGGGCGCGAGCGCGTACGAGGCCCTGCTGCGCCGGGAGTCCGGGCGCGGCCTGCTGACCCTGCTGGATCCCAACATCCGCCCGGCGCTGATCGCGGATCCGGCGGCGTACCGTGCCCGGTTCCTGGGCTGGCTGCCGTACGTCTCGGTCCTCAAGCTGTCGGAGGAGGACGCCCGGTGGCTGGGCGGGCGGGTCTCGGACTGGCTGGACGCGGGGCCCTCGGCGGTGGTGCTCACCCGGGGTGCGCAGGGGCTGACGGTCCGGACGCGGGAGGGTGCGGAGCACACGGCGGCGGCCCGCCGGGTCGCCGTGGCGGACACGATCGGCGCGGGCGACACGGTCAACGCGGCCCTGCTGCGCCGCCTGTCGGATCAGGCCGGCGGCCCGGTGGACTGGCCCGGCGTCCTGGCCTACGCGGCCCATGCGGCGGCGCTGACCTGCACCCGGGCGGGCGCGGAGCCGCCGTACGCGGTGGAGCTCAGCGGATAGCGGACCACGGGGTCCGGGCGACGGCGGGGGCGAACTCCTCGACGGGCCGGACCACCTCCGGGCCGGAGAAGTGCAGGAAGAAGGCCCGCTGGAAGCAGGCGCCGAGCAGCAGTGCGGCCGCCGCCTCCGGATCGGCGTCGGGGCGCAGCCGCCCCCGCTCGAGCTCGCGGCGCAGCAGGCCGGTCAGGGCGTCGCGTACGACGTGGGGGCCAGTGCCGATCTCCTGGACGCCCTCGCGGTGCCGGGTCAGCAGGGCGGGCTCGGCGAAGAGCGAGGCGGCCATGGGCATGGCGTCCCCGTGGAACAGCGGGGCGTGACGGGCGACCGACGGGCTCGACGAGCAACAAGCAGGCCCGGCTCGCGCCGGTCATCGGGCCGGCGGTACGGGCCATCGTGTCGGCGATGGACCGTACGGGGGTGAGCCGCCTCGCGGCGGTGAGCGCGGCCCCGGTCGGGCCGGATGTGGAGAGCGACGGGGTGGTGACCCGGAAGGTCTTTCTCCCGCTGCTGCGGCGGGCGCTGCGCGGCGTCCCGGAGGGCCCCGGCCGGCGGCCGGGTCCCTCCGGGCACAACAGCGCTCCGCGCCGCCGCCGGACACCCCCTAGGCCTTGCGGGACCTCGCCGTCTTCTTCGCCGCGGCAGCGGTCTTGGCCGGGGCCGCGGCCTTCTTGGCCGCAGTCCGCTTGGCGGCCGCCTTCTTGGCCGGTGCCTTGGCCGGAGCCGCGACCGGGGCCGCGTCGGAGATCCGGTCGGCACCGAGGATGTCCCGGAGGAACTTGCCGGTGTGGCTCGCGCCCACCGAGGCGACCTGCTCCGGCGTGCCCTCGGCGACCACCAGGCCGCCCCCGTAACCGCCCTCCGGGCCCATGTCGATGACCCAGTCCGCGGTCTTGATGACGTCCAGGTTGTGCTCGATGACGATCACCGAGTTGCCCTTGTCCACCAGCCCCGACAGCACCTTGATCAGCTTCGAGATGTCCTCGAAGTGCAGACCGGTCGTCGGCTCGTCCAGCACGTACACCGTCCGCCCCGTCGACCGCTTCTGCAGCTCCGACGCCAGCTTCACGCGCTGTGCCTCACCGCCCGACAGCGTCGGCGCCGACTGGCCGAGCCGGACGTACCCCAGCCCCACCTCGTTCAGCGTCCGCAGGTGCCGCGCGATCGTCGGCACCGCCTCGAAGAAGTCCAGCGCCTCCTCGATCGGCATGTTCAGGACTTCGGCGATGGACTTGCCCTTGTAGTGGACCTCCAGCGTCTCCCGGTTGTACCGGTCGCCGTGGCAGACCTCGCACGGGACGTAGACGTCCGGCAGGAAGTTCATCTCGATCTTGATCGTGCCGTCGCCGGAGCAGTTCTCGCACCGGCCGCCCTTCACGTTGAAGGAGAAGCGGCCCGGCAGATAGCCGCGCACCTTCGCCTCCATCGTCTCCGCGAACAGCCTGCGCACGTGGTCGAAGACGCCCGTGTACGTCGCCGGGTTCGACCGCGGGGTCCGGCCGATCGGCGACTGGTCGACGTGCACGACCTTGTCGACGAGGTCGTCGCCGTCCACCCGCGTGTGCCGTCCCGGCACGGACCGGGCGCCGTTCAGCTCGCGCGCCAGGTGCGTGTACAGGATGTCGTTGACCAGCGTCGACTTGCCCGATCCCGACACGCCGGTCACCGCGGTGAGCACGCCCAGCGGGAAGGACACGTCGATGTCCCGCAGGTTGTTCTCCTTGGCGCCGTGGACGGTCAGCTTCCGGTCCCCGTTCACAGGCCGGCGGATGTCCGGTACCGCGATGGACCGCTTGCCGGACAGGTACTGCCCGGTCATCGAGTCGCCGTTCTTCAGCAACTCCTTCAGCGAGCCGCTGTGCACGACCTTGCCGCCGTGCTCGCCGGCGCCCGGGCCGATGTCCACGACCCAGTCGGCCACCTTGATGGTGTCCTCGTCGTGCTCGACCACGATCAGGGTGTTGCCCATGTCCCGCAGCCGCACCAGCGTCTCGATCAGCCGGTGGTTGTCGCGCTGGTGCAGGCCGATGGACGGCTCGTCCAGTACGTACAGCACGCCGACCAGGCCGGAGCCGATCTGGGTGGCCAGGCGGATGCGCTGGGCCTCGCCGCCCGACAGGGTGCCGGCGGCGCGGTTCAGCGAGAGGTAGTCCAGACCGACGTCGACGAGGAAGCGGAGCCGCTCGTTGACCTCCTTCAGGACCCGCTCGGCGATCTTCTTGTCGCGGGCGTCGAGCCGCAGCTGCCCGAGGAAGTCGGCGCACTCGCTGATCGACATCGCGGCGACCTCGGCGATGGACTTCTCCATCACCGTCACGGCGAGCACGATCGGCTTCAGCCGGGTGCCCTCACAGGTCGGGCAGGGCACCTCGCGCATGTAGCCCTCGAAGCGCTCGCGGCTGGCGTCGCTCTCGGACTCGGCGTGCCGGCGCTTGACGAACGGCACGGCGCCCTCGAAGGCCGTCGTGTACGCCCGCTCCCGCCCGTACCGGTTGCGGTAGCGGACCTCGATCTGCGTCTTGTGCCCGTACAGCAGGGCCTTCCTCGCGCGCAGCGGCAGCCCGGCCCACGGGATGTCCGTACGGAAGCCCAGCTCCCCGGCGAGCGCGCCGATCAGCCGCTGGAAGTAGTCCTTGGTGTGGCCGAGGGACCACGGGGAGACCGCGCCCTCGTCCAGGGACTTCTCCTCGTCGGGGACGATCAGCTCCGGGTCCACCTCCATGCGCGTACCGATGCCGGTGCACTCGGGGCAGGCGCCGAAGGGCGAGTTGAAGGAGAAGGAGCGCGGCTCGAGCTCCTCGAAGGACAGGTCGTCGTACGGGCAGTAGAGGTGCTCGGAGTACATCCGCTCACGCTCGGGGTCGTCCTGGGCGAGGTCGACGAAGTCCAGGATCACCATGCCGCCGGAGAGGCCGAGGGCGGTCTCCACGGAGTCGGTGAGCCGGCGCTTGGCGCTGTCCTTGACGGTGAGGCGGTCGATGACCACCTCGATGGTGTGCTTCTCCTGCTTCTTCAGCGTGGGCGGCTCCGAGAGCTGGATGGTCTCCCCGTCCACCCGCGCCCGGCTGTAGCCCTTGGTCTGGAGGTCGGAGAAGAGGTCGACGAACTCGCCCTTGCGCTCGCGCACCAGCGGCGAGAGCACCTGGAAGCGGCTTCCCTCGGGGAGGGCGAGCACCTTGTCGACGATCGCCTGCGGCGACTGGCGCGAGATCGGGCGGCGGCACTCGGGGCAGTGGGGCTTGCCGATGCGCGCGAAGAGCAGGCGGAGGTAGTCGTAGACCTCGGTGATGGTGCCGACCGTCGAGCGCGGGTTGCGCGAGGTCGACTTCTGGTCGATCGAGACGGCCGGCGAGAGCCCCTCGATGAAGTCCACATCGGGCTTGTCCATCTGCCCCAGGAACTGGCGGGCGTACGACGAGAGCGACTCGACGTAGCGGCGCTGGCCCTCGGCGAAGATCGTGTCGAAGGCCAGGGAGGACTTGCCCGACCCGGAGAGTCCGGTGAAGACGATGAGTGAGTCGCGGGGCAGGTCGAGCGAGACGTTCTTGAGGTTGTGCTCGCGAGCGCCACGAACGATGAGACGGTCGGTCACGCCGGTCCGCACCTTTCTTGAGAGAGCGGGGGCACGGGCCCCCGACTGTCCAGCGTATGGGGGCTGGGGGGCGCCTCTGCAATGGAGAAGAGCTTGGACTTCGAGCGTATAGCACGCGCATTCGATTTACGGCACTCCGCAGACGTCTTCACCCGTTCGTGTGCCCCGGGCCCCGCGGCACTAGGCTCGTATCCATGACTGATCATGTGCACGACCTGCAATCTGTACGTGAAGCCACGGACCGACTGCTGACCGCGGTCGCGAAACTGGACAACGCCGCCCTGTCCGAGGAGTCACACCTCCCGGGCTGGACCCGCGGCCACATCCTGGCCCACCTGGCGCGCAATGCGGACGCCCTCGTCAACGTCTTCGCCGGCCGCCCCATGTACGAGAGCGCCGAGGCCCGCGACTGCGACATCGAGCGCGACGCCCCGCGCCCGCTGGAGGTCCAGCTCGCCGACGTACGCGAGACCCACGCCCGCTTCCTGGCGCAGACCGAGCAGGACCAGGACTGGTCACGCACCGTCGAGCTGCGCAACGGGGTCACCGACCTGGCCTCGAACGTGCCCTTCCGCCGGCTCGTCGAGATCGAGCTGCACCACACCGACCTGAACATCGGCTACGAGCTCTCCGACCTCCCGGAGGAGTTCACCGCCCGCGAGATCGCCTTCCTCGCCGACCGCTGGTCGGGGCGCTCCGAGGTGCCCCCGGTGACCCTGCAGATCGGTGACGACGGCAGCGGTGCCACCCGGCACACCGGTGGCACCGAGGGTACTCCCGTCACCCTGATCGGCACCGGGGCCGAGCTGCTCGGCTGGCTGGCCGGACGCGGGGACAAGGGCGCACACCTCACTGTCGTCGGAGGCCCCCTCCCGACCCTCCCCCCGCTTTAGGATCAGGACATGACGTACAGCGGAGCGGTCAAGGTCGGCGGTCCGGCCGACGTGCACGAACTCCCGGACCTGATGATTTCCAAGGTCGCGGTGGGCCCCATGGACAACAACGCGTACCTGCTGCGCTGCCGTGCCACCGACGAGCAGCTGCTGATCGACGCGGCGGCGGAGCCGGAGACGCTGCTGCAGCTGATCGGCGACGACGGCATCGCGTCCGTCGTCACCACGCATCGGCACGGTGACCACTGGGGCGCACTCCAGGCCGTGGTCGCGGCGACGGGCGCACGCACCTACGCGGGTGCCGACGACGTCGAGGGCATCCCGGTGGCGACCGACGTGCCGGTGGCGGACGGGGACACGATCCGGGTCGGACGGGTCACGCTGACCGCCCGCCACCTGGTCGGGCACACCCCCGGCTCGATCGCCCTGGTCTACGACGACCCGCACGGGCACCCGCACGTGTTCACCGGGGACTGCCTCTTCCCGGGCGGCGTCGGCAACACCGGGAACGACCCGAAGGCCTTCGCCAGTCTCATCGACGACGTGCAGCACAAGCTCTTCGAGCAGCTGCCGGACGAGGCCTGGGTCTACCCGGGGCACGGCAACGACACCACGCTCGGCGCGGAGCGGCCGCACCTGGCCGAATGGCGCGAGCGCGGCTGGTAACACCCGCCCGGTCCCGGTCAACACCAGGGAAGGAAGCACTCCTTCCGGTCGAAGATGACCGAACGCACGTCCTGGGGGTGTGGGGCGGGGTAGTTGCTGCACCATGCAACAAGACTCCTCCCCCGCCCTCCCTCTCCCCGTCGCTCCCCGCTCCCCCTCGATGCTGCGGCTGGCATCGGCCTCGCTCGCCGGAACCGCCATCGAGTTCTACGACTTCTTCGTCTACGGCACGGCCGCCGCCCTCGTGCTCGGCCCGCTGTTCTTCCCGTCCTTCTCCCCGCTCGCCGGGACCCTCGCCGCCTTCGGCACCTTCGGCATCGGCTTCCTCGCCCGCCCGCTGGGCTCCGTGGTCTTCGGCCACATCGGCGACCGCTACGGCCGGCGCCCGGTGCTGCTCGGCTCCCTGCTGCTCACCGGCCTCGCCACGGTCGCGGTCGGCTGCGTGCCGACGTACGCGACGATCGGCATGGCGGCGCCCCTGCTGCTGCTCATGCTGCGCTTCCTCCAGGGGCTCGGCCTCGGCGGCGAGTGGGGCGGCGCGGTCCTGCTGACCGCCGAACACGCCCCCGAGCAGCGGCGCGGGCTGTGGGCGAGCTTCCCGCAGGCCGGCCCGGCGGTGGGCTTCCTGCTGGCCAACGGCATGACCCTCACCCTGTCCGCGACGCTGACCGACGGGCAGTTCGCCTCCTGGGGCTGGCGCGTGCCGTTCTGGGCGGCGGGCGTGCTGGCCCTCGCAGGGCTGTGGCTGCGCCGCTCGGTGGAGGAGACCCCGCAGTTCCGGGCCCTCGCCGAGACCGGCCGGCGCTCCGACGCCCCGCTGTCCGAGGTGGTGCGCGGGCACTGGCGGCTGCTCCTGCTGACCGGCGGGGCCCTGTCCGCCGGGTACGCGGTCTTCTACGCGGTGACCACCTGGTCCCTCGCGTACGCGACGGAGCACCTCCGCGTGGAGCGCACGGTGATGCTGGCCTGCATCATGGCGGCCGTCGCGCTCAAGGGCCTGATGACCCCGCTGGCGGCGGTGCTCGGGGACCGGTACGGCCGGCGGCCGCTGTGCCTGGCCGGCAGCGCGATGTGCCTGGTGTGGATGTTCCCGTTCGTCGCGCTGCTGCGGACGGGAGACCCGCTGCTGATGACGCTGGGCTGCCTCGGCGGGCTGCTGGGCATGGTGACGATGTTCGCCGTGGTGGGCGCGTACCTGCCGGAGCTGTACGCCCCGCGGATCCGCTGCACGGGCGCGGCCGTGGGCTACAACCTGGGCGGGGTGCTGGGCGGCGCGCTGACCCCGATCGTGGCGACGGCGCTGGCGGACGGCTCCGGTCCGCCGTGGGGCGTGGCCGTGTACCTGAGTGCGATCACCCTGCTCAGCCTGGTCTGCTTCGTGCTGCTGCCGGAGACGAACCCGACGGTCGTCCGGGCCCGCACGGGTCCCGGTACCGAGTCGGGCACGAGCGCGGGTACGGGAACGGGGGCGGCCGAGGCGGCCGCCCCCGCGTAGCCCCGCGGGGCCGTCGGGCCCTATGCGTCGATGCTCTCCGGGCAGGCGGCCGCCTCCGCGGCCGCCTGCTTCTTCGAGGCCGTCAGGCTGGTGATCGTGGTGATCACCAGGACACCGCAGATGACGCCCAGGGAGACCGGGATGGAGATCTGCGGGACGTGCACCCCGGACTCGTGGAGGGCGTGCAGCACCAGCTTGATGCCGATGAAGCCGAGGATGACGGACAGGCCGTAGCTGAGGTGGACCAGCTTCTTGAGCAGGCCGCCGATGAGGAAGTACAGCTGGCGCAGACCCATCAGGGCGAAGGCGTTGGCCGTGAAGACGATGTACGGGTCCTGGGTGAGGCCGAAGATCGCGGGGATCGAGTCCAGGGCGAACAGCACGTCGGTGGTGCCGATGGCGAGCATGACGACCATCAGCGGGGTCAGGATGCGCTTGCCGTTGTCCCGGATGAAGAGCTTGGTGCCGTGGTAGCGGTCGGCGACGCCGAACTTCTTCTCGATCGACTTGAGGAGGCGGTTCTCCTCGAACTCCGCCTGTTGGGAAGACGCCTCCTCGTCCTTGCGGGCCTCCTGGATCAGCTTCCACGCGGTGTAGACCAGGAACGCACCGAAGAGGTAGAAGACCCACGAGAACGTGGTGATGATCGCGGCGCCGGCGGCGATGAAGATCGCGCGCAGCACCAGGGCGATCAGCACGCCCACGAGCAGGACGCGCTGCTGTAGGTGGGAGGGCACCGAGAACTTCGCCATGATCAGGACGAAGACGAAGAGGTTGTCCACGCTCAGGGACTTCTCGGTGATGAAGCCGGCGAAGAACTCCTGGGAGGCCTGGCCGTTGCCGAAGAACAGCAGGCCGAGCCCGAAGAGGGCGGCCAGGACGATCCAGACGACCGTCCAGATGCCCGCTTCCTTGATCGATACGTCGTGCGGTTTGCGGCCGATGAAGAAATCGGCGCCGATCAGGATGCCCAGACCGAGGATGGTCAGCACCCAGAGGGTCAACGAAACGTCCACTGCTTATTCGCCTCCGGCAGATGGCTCAGCACACATGTCAGCGTCATCGCTGCCGGAGGTCTCTTCCACCCGGGCGGCCTGGAGGCCGTGGGCCGGCGCCCCGGGACCGACGGGGCTCATGGCCCGAAGTGGTCCGTATTGACGGGTTCGCCGTAGCAGGAAAGCAGGAATACTCCCCTCCGCGTGCTCAGGCTACCCGCCAGACCCCCAAAAGGTAAAGGGAGCCCCAAGAGCCGGTCATGGGCGGGCATTGCGCCGGGTCGCGGCGATCCGGTCCAGGGTCTGTTCCAGGATCCGGCTGCCCTGCGGCGGCAGGTCCGGCTCGAAGGTCCAGGCGTGGCCGACCCACGGGTCGGCGAGGTGGTTGTCCGGCACCGGCGACAGCCGCATCAGCGAGCGCCACAGCGGGTCCAGCAGCGGCCCGTACGCCGAGGCCTCGTCACGGTCGGCCACCATCAGCAGGTGCACGCCGACCGCCGGACCCTCGTCGGCCAGGTAGCGCAAGCGGGTGACGGCCCGGTCGTCGAAGCCGTGCGGGAAGTCGTGCACGATCAGCAGCTGGTCGGCGGTGTCCACGTCGGACGGCAGGTCCTCGGGGGCCCCGGCCCGCACGGCCATCTGTACGAGGTCCACCCGTCGGGTCAGCTCGGCCAGGGTCCGGGCGACTCCGGCGGCCCCCGCGGCCGGCGGACCGGCCAGCACCCCGGCCGCGACCAGCGGCGCCAGCGAGGCGGCCCCCGCCCCGGCCGCGTCGATGACGTGCACGGAGAACCGGTCCCCGGGGTGGACCGCGAGCAGCCGGACCGCGTGGGCTACGGCCATGTCCATGGCGGCCCGGCGCAGCCGGTCGGTGTCCATGGCCATCGCGGCCTCGGAGCCGGTGCGGCCGTTGTCGATCCACAGCCCGCGCTCCGCCGGGACCCGCACCAGCATGGGGATGCGCAGGTCGGGCCGCTCGGGCAGGTGCAGGTCGCCGAGGCGCAGGGCCATCGGGGCCTCCTCGGGGACCCCGTGCCCGTGCCAGACGGGGTTGGCCCAGCGGGCGTACGGGGCCGGCAGCGCGGGCTCGACCACCTCGGACTCGGCGATCAGCTGGGCGAGGTCCCGGTCGAGCACGGCCTTGGCCTGGGCGACGAGCTCGTCGTGGCGGGCCCGGGCCTCGTCGCGGGCGGCGTCGCCGGCGCCTGCGAGCCGGGTGCGGGGGTCGGACAGCGCCGCGTCGAGCTCGCGGTCCATCCGGGACTCGGCGAAGTCGCAGGCGCTGCGGTAGGCGGCCACCGAGCGGGCCAGGTCCTCGAACATCCCCCAGACCTGGTTGTAGAGCCGCTCGTCCATGGACCAGCCGCTGGCGTCGCCGGCGACCGGGACGGGCGGCCGGCCGGGCTGCTCGGGCGCGGCGGCCTGCGGCGCCGGTTCGGGCGGCTCGGTGGTGCTGCGGCGCCGACGGGGGTGCACGTAGCTCAGCGTCGGCGGGCCGTCGCCGGCGCCCTCGGGCACGGGGCCCGGCGGGCCGGCGTACGGGGCTCCGGAGACGGGCACGGGGGCCGGCTCCGGCTGCCCGGGGGCCACCGGGGCGGGCACGGCCGCAGCCGCGTCCTGCGGTTCCGGGAAGGCGAGGGGTGTCCCCGGGACGGCCCCGGTGGGCACGGGCGCACGCGCGGCCTCGTCCCGCGCGGCCGCGCCCACGACCGCGGCGGCCAGGGCGATGGCGGCCGGCGCGCCCAGTCCGGCGTCGGCCAGCAGCGCGCCGAGCCCGTCGGCATACCCCTGGCCCACGGCACGGACCTTCCAGCCGCCCTGGCGCCGGTAGAGCTCGAGGGCCACGACGGCGGTCTCGGACTCGAGCCCGGTCAGCCGGTACCCGGCGATCTCGGCGCCCTCCGGCTCGGCCACGGCCACGTACGACACGGGGGCCGCGCCGAACCGCGCCGGGCCGCCGGGCGGCAGCACGAGCACCACCCCGAGCCGGTGCACGGCCGGCGCGACGGCATCGAGGTCGACGGCGAAGCGGTGCTCGCCCGCCACGGCCCCGGGCGCCTCCAGTCCGGGCAGGATCCGGGCGCCGGGATGGGCCACCGACTCGGGGCCGGCCAGCCGGCCCGCGTCATCGCAGGCCGAGGCCAGGGCCAGCACGGGCGTGCCCGCCGAGACCCTGATCTCCACCTTGGTCTGGGACAGGGGGTGGTTCTGCCCCCGGACCAGTTCGGCCGTCATCGTGCAGCCCTCCCCCGTGCCCTTTGTTCTTCTGTTTCTGTGCTCTGTCGCGCTGCGGTGCTTACAGGTGCGGCAGGATCGCCGGCATCAGGTCCTGGAAGGTGCGGCCGTTGGCCGGGTTGCCGAGGGCCGTCATCTGCCAGCCGCCGCCGACGCGCGACACCTTCGCCATGATCTGCGCGGTGTACTGCCCGCCGCCGTCCAGGGTGTAGCGGGCCAGCTCCTGCCCGTTGGTCTCGTCGACGATGCGGCAGAACGCGTTCTGCACCTCCTGGAACGTCTGGCCGGTGAACGAGTTCACCGTGAAGACGATCTGGTCGATGTGCACCGGCACGCGCTGGAGGTCGACGAGGATCGACTCGTCGTCCCCGCCCTGGCCGGCGCCGCCGACGAGGTTGTCACCGGTGTGCCGGACCGAGCCGTCGTCGCTCTGCAGGTGCCGGAAGAACACCACGTCCACCGGCTGCTTGTCGGCGAACAGCACCGCCGACGCGTCCAGGTCGATCTCCCGGGTCCGCGAGCCGAACAGCCCGCGGCGCTTGGCCGCCTGCCAGCCGAGGCCCATCCGGACCGCGGTCAGCGTGCCCCCGTCCTGCTTCTGCAGACTGATGGCCTGACCCTTGGTCATGTTGACCGTCACGCGCTGTCCCCTCTCCCTAGCCCGCCCCCGGTGTGGGTGCGCACATGTACCTGCGGCTGCAGCCAACCCTACTGACCGGCCCCGGGTCAGGCGAGGCCCGCTTCCTTCATCTGCCGCAGCTCCTTCTTCAACTCGCTCACCTCGTCGCGGATCCGGGCCGCGACCTCGAACTGGAGCTCGGCCGCGGCGCCGCGCATCCGCTCGGTCATCTGCTCGATCAGCGCGGCCAGTTCCTCGGCCGGACGGTCTGTCGGCACTGCGCCGGCCTTGGCGCCCTTGGCCCCCTTGGCCGCCTTGCCGCCGCCGGCGGCCTTGCCCTGCACCGCCTTGGCACCGCCGAGCGCGGGCACGGGAGCCTTGGCGCCCTTGCCGTCCTTCGACTGGCGGTACCCGGTACCGAGCAGTTGTTCGGTGTCCAGCTCCTCCCGGGCGATGGTGGCGACGATGTCGTTGATCTTCTTGCGCAGCGGCTGAGGGTCGATCCCGTTCGCCGTGTTGTACGCGATCTGCTTCTCCCGGCGCCGGTTGGTCTCCTCGATGGCCTTCTCCATCGCCGGGGTCATCTTGTCCGCGTACATGTGGACCTGGCCCGAGACGTTGCGCGCCGCCCGGCCGATGGTCTGGATCAGCGAGGTCCCCGAGCGCAGGAAGCCCTCCTTGTCGGCGTCGAGGATCGCCACGAGCGACACCTCGGGCAGGTCGAGGCCCTCGCGCAGCAGGTTGATGCCGACCAGGACGTCGAACTCGCCGGCCCGCAGCTCGCGCAGCAGCTCGATGCGGCGCAGCGTGTCGACGTCGCTGTGCAGGTAGCGGACGTGGATGCCGAGCTCCAGGAAGTAGTCCGTGAGGTCCTCGGCCATCTTCTTGGTGAGGGTGGTGACCAGGATGCGCTCGTCCTTCTCCACCCGCTGCCGGATCTCGTGGACCAGGTCGTCGATCTGCCCCTCGGTGGGCTTGACCACGACCTCGGGGTCGATGAGGCCGGTGGGGCGGATGATCTGCTCGACGAAGCCGTCGCCGCGGGAGAGCTCGTACTTGCCCGGGGTGGCGGACAGGTAGACCGTCTGGCCGATCCGCTGCTGGAACTCCTCCCACTTCAGCGGCCGGTTGTCGAGCGCGGAGGGCAGCCGGAAGCCGTGGTCGACCAGGGTCCGCTTGCGCGAGGCGTCGCCCTCGTACATCGCACCGATCTGCGGCACCGTGACGTGCGACTCGTCGATGACGAGGAGGAAGTCCTCGGGGAAGTAGTCGATGAGGGTGTTGGGCGCGGAGCCGCGCTCGCGGTCGTCCATGTGCAGCGAGTAGTTCTCGATGCCGGAGCAGGACCCGATCTGGCGCATCATCTCCAGGTCGTACGTGGTGCGCATGCGCAGCCGCTGCGCCTCCAGCATCTTGTTCTGCTTCTCCAGCTCGGCGAGGCGCTCGGCCAGCTCCGCCTCGATGCCGGCGATCGCCTTCTCCATGCGCTCGGGGCCGGCGACGTAGTGGCTGGCGGGGAAGACGTAGAGCTCGCGGTCCTCGCTGATGACCTCGCCGGTCAGCGGGTGCAGGGTGGAGAGGGCCTCGATCTCGTCGCCGAACATCTCGATGCGGACGGCCAGTTCCTCGTAGACCGGGAAGATCTCGATGGTGTCCCCGCGCACGCGGAAGGTGCCGCGGGTGAAGGCCACGTCGTTGCGCGTGTACTGGATGTCGACGAAGCGGCGCAGCAGCTGGTCCCGGTCGATCTCCTCGCCGACCTTGAGCGAGACCATCCGGTCGACGTACTCCTGCGGGGTGCCGAGGCCGTAGATGCAGGACACGGACGCGACGACGATCACGTCGCGCCGGGTGAGGAGCGAGTTGGTCGCGGAGTGGCGCAGCCGCTCCACCTCCTCGTTGATCGAGGAGTCCTTCTCGATGTAGGTGTCCGACTGCGGTACGTAGGCCTCGGGCTGGTAGTAGTCGTAGTACGAGACGAAGTACTCGACGGCGTTGTTCGGCAGGAGCTCGCGGAACTCGTTCGCCAGCTGGGCGGCGAGGGTCTTGTTCGGCGCCATGACCAGGGTGGGGCGCTGGAGCTTTTCGATCATCCAGGCGGTGGTCGCCGACTTGCCGGTGCCGGTCGCACCCAGCAGGACGACATCCTTCTCACCTGCACGGATGCGCTTTTCCAGCTCGGCGATGGCCGCCGGCTGGTCGCCGCTGGGCTGGTAGGGGCTGACGACCTCGAAAGGCGCCACCGTGCGTTCGATCTTCGATACGGGCCGCATGAGTCCACCGTACGACCCCCCACTGACACCCACGCAGCCGCGCGCGGGGCCGCGGCGCTGCGGCAGGTCCGGCGCATGGGGCGGAATTCCTCCTTTCTGGTCCGTTTGTCGTAGTTCGGTGGCGGCCCCGTGATCTTCAACCGCATGATCGCCGTAGAGGTCCCCGCCGTAAGTGCACCGCCGCAACGTCTGCCATTCCGCACGCGTCTGACGCAGGAACAGGGCTCCCGAACCGAGGAGAACGCACATGTACGTCCGACCCGCCGCCGCGGCCGCCGCCGCATTCCTGGGCTTCACCCTGACCGTGCTGGGCGGGACGACCTCCTGCGCCGCCACCGGCCCCGCTTCCCCCTCCTCCCCTTCCTCCCCCGCCGGTGCCACCGGCGCTCCGGGGCTGCTGGGCCCCGTCGTGTACGCCCACCGGGGGGCTTCGGCGTACGCACCGGAGAACACCCTCCCCGCGATCGACCTCGCGATGCGGCTGGGCTTCGACTGGGTCGAGAACGACGTCCAGCGCACCAAGGACGGCGAGCTGGTCGTGGTCCACGACGACACCCTGGCCCGCACCACGGACGCCGAGCAGGCGTTCCCGGACCGGGGGCCCTGGCGGGTCAAGGACTTCACGGCGGCGGAGATCGCCACGCTCGACGCGGGCAGCTGGTTCGGCGAGGAGTTCGCGGGCGCCCGGATCCCGACCCTGCGGGCGTACCTCGACCGGGTGCAGCGCAACCGGCAGCGGCTGCTGCTGGAGATCAAGAAGCCCGAGCTCTACCCCGGGATCGAGGAGCAGACGCTGCGGGTGCTGGACGCGGCCGGCTGGCTCGACGCGGACCACGTGCAGCGCCGCCTGGTCGTGCAGAGCTTCAGCGCGGACTCCGTACGCATCGTGCACGGCATGCGCCCGGACCTCGTGACGGCCTTCCTGGGCACCCCGACCGTCGCCGACCTGCCGAAGTACGCCGAGTTCACGGACCGGATCAACCCGTGGCACACCACCATCTCGGCCGACTGGGTGGCCGCGGTGCACCGCCTGCTGGGCGCCCACGGCAAGGCGATGGAGGTGGACACCTGGATCGTGGACGACCAGGCGACGGCCCGGAAGGTGCAGGGGATGGGCGTGGACGGGATCATCACCAACACCCCGGACGTCGTACGGAAGGCGGTGCTCGGGGCCTTCGCGTACTGAGCCGCCGCGTACCGGGCCGCCGCGTACCGGACCGCCGCGTACCGGACCGCCGCGTACCGGACCGCCGCGTACCGGACCGCCGCGTACCGGACCGCGACGTACCGGACCGGCCGGGCTGTCATACCTCCCCCGTACGGTGGAGGGGTGGACAGCACCGAGCGGCCCCGCGGGCCGCACCTCGAATGGACCGTCGTCGCCAGCGACGTCGGGCCCCTGCTCCTGGCCGCGACCCCCGAGGGTCTGGTCCGGGTCGGGTTCCGTGCCGGTCCGGACCGGGTCGAGAGGATGATCGGCTCCCTCGTCTCCCGGCTCGGCGCCGACGCCTGGCGCCCTGCCCCGGGCCGGGAGGTGCTGCTGGCCGAGCCGATACGCCAGCTGACCGCGTACTTCGCGGGCTCGCTCAAGCGCTTCGAACTGCCGCTGGACTGGCGGCTCAGCTCCGGCTTCAACCGGCAGGTGCTCCAGGAGCTGGACCGCTCGGTGCCGTACGGGGCGGTCGTGGGGTACGGGGAGCTCGCGGCCCGGGTCGGCCAGCCGGGCGCGGCCCAGGCCGTGGGCAACGCCATGGGGTCGAATCCGCTGCCGCTGGTGGTGGCCTGCCACCGGGTCGTGGAGAACGACGGGGGCATCGGCGGCTTCGGCGGCGGGGTGGAGACCAAGCGGTCCCTGCTGGCGCTGGAGGGCGTCCTGCCGCAGCCGCTGTTCTGACGCGCGGACCGGCGGGGCAGGGGTGCGGGGCGGGCGGGGCAGGCGTGCGGGGCGGGGCGCGGGCAGGGGTCGGTCCTGGGCCGGGGCGCGGGAGTGCATCCCCCGTTCCGTCGGGCGGTAAGGGGTGGGAGACTGCCGCGGTGACTACTCCTGCTGCCTCAGGCCGCACCGCGCCCGTACACCGCCCTGCGCCGCGACAGCGGTGGACGAGGTGACCGCCGTACCCGGCACCGACCGGCCCGCTCCGGCGGTCGACCCGGCGGACCTGCCCCGGCTGCAGCGGCGCACCTCCCGGGTGCTGATCGCGAGCCAGATGCTGGGCGGCCTCGGCGTGCCCATCAGCATCGCCCTGGCCCCGGTCCTCGCGGCGCAGGTCAGCGGCACCGAGTCGCTGTCCGGCTTCGCGTCCACCGCCGCCGTGATCGGCACCGCGGCCGTCTCGCTGCCGCTCGCCGCCCTGATGACCGCGCGCGGCCGCCGGGTCGGGCTGGTCCTCGCGTACGGGATCGGCGCCATCGGCGCGGGCGTGGTGGTCCTCGCCGCCGCGATCAAGAGCTTCCCGCTGCTGATGCTCGGCATGGCCGCCTTCGGAGCCGCATCCTCCGCCAACCTTCAGTCCCGGTTCGCGGCCGCCGACCTCGCCACCCCGGACCGGCGGGCGCGGGCCGTCGCCGTGGTCGTCTGGGCGTCGACCCTCGGGGCGGTGCTCGGGCCCAACCTCTCCGCCCCGGCCGGCCGCAGCTTCGCCGGGACCTCCATACCCGAGACGGCGGGCCCCTTCGTCTGGGCCGGCGCCGTCTTCATCCTCACCGGCACGCTGATCGGCGTCTTCCTGCGCCCGGACCCGCTGCTGACGGCCCGGGCGCTGGCCGCGCCCGAGGAGCAGACCCGCGAGGGCCGCTCGCTGCGCTCCGGATTCGCGGCCGTCAAGGCCTCCCCGCGGGCGCGGCTGGCACTGGTGACCGTCGCGGTGTCCCACACCGCCATGGTCTCGATCATGGTGATGACCCCGGTCGACCTGGGCCACCACGGCGCCGGGCTGGAGCTCGTCGGCCTGGTGATCAGCGGCCACATCGCCGGCATGTTCGCCTTCTCGCCGGTCATGGGCTGGCTCGCGGACCGCGTCGGCCGGCTGTCGGTCATCGGCCTGGCGGCCGGGCTGCTGTCGCTGGCCGCCCTGCTCGCCGGCACCGCCGGGCCGGACCACGCGCAGAGCGCGCTCGGCCTGTTCCTGCTCGGCCTCGGCTGGTCCGCCGGGATGGTCTCCGGCTCGGCGCTGCTCACCGACTCGGTGCCGCAGGCCGCGCGGGCCGCCGTACAGGGCCTGAGCGATCTCACGATGAACACCTGCGCGGGCGTGGGCGGGGCGGCCGCCGGCCTCGTGATGTCCCACGCGGGCTACGGCTGGCTGAACGTGATCGGCGCGAGCCTGCTGCTGCCGATGGCGGCGCTCGCCCTGTTCACCGCGCGCCGCCATCCCGCTGCCGTCGCTGCCGCTAGCAGGTGATGTGGTAGGCCTTGCGCAGCGTCTCGTGGACGGTCCAGGTGGTCTTGTCGCCCTCCCGGAGCACACAGGCGGAGCCCGGGCCCACCTCCAGGGTCGCGCCGCCCTCGACCTCGATGGTGGCGCGGCCGCTGACCACGACGAACAGCTCGTTCGCCTCGGTGTCGGTGACCACGCCCGGGGTGATCTGCCAGATGCCGCGCAGCTGCTTGCCGTCGGGGGACTCCCACAGCACCTTGCCCGTCACGACGGGCTCGCCGGAGAGGATCTGGCCGGGATCGAGGTCCTCGACCTCCAACTCGGCATCCGGTACGGATACGACGAAGGAGGCGGGGCCGTGCTCACGGGTGCTCATGCCGAGTCACCCTATTGCGGCCGTCCGGAGCCGCGCGGTGACCAGAGCGTCCAGGTTCCGCCCGGCGGACGGGTCAACCTGTCCAGCCGGCCGCCGCGGCGGGCCGCCGGGCGCTGAGCACCGGCTGGTGGAATCCGATGGCCTGCGCCGGGTGCCACACCGTTTCGCCGAACCCGGCCCGGCGCGCGTAGCCCGCCGTCTCCTCCTCGGGCAGCGCCCAGTACGTGGCCCTGGACGTCCGGGTGGTCCACGTCTCCCGGCCGGGCGTGCCCGACGGCAGCAGCTGGAAGAGCTCCAGGTCGTACCGCTCCCCGTCCTCGTGCCACTCCCAGAGCTGGAAGCTGATGGTCCGCCCGTCCGGGCCGGTCCGCACGTGCGGGGCGTCGCTCTGCGGCCGGGTCCGCCGCAGTTCGCCGTACGGGCGGGTCGAGAGCAGCAGCAGGCCGCCCGGGCGCAGCACCCGCAGGGTTTCGGCCAGGGCGGCGCACACGTCCTCGGCCGTCAGGAGGTGCGGCAGGGCGTTGTCCGCGCACACGACCGCGTCGAAGGAGCCGTCCCGGAAGGGCAGGGCCCGCATGTCCGCGGCCGCGGTGGACAGGGCGAGCCCGCGCGCAGCCGCCTCGCGGGCGGCCCGGGCGGCCGCGACGGGGCTCAGGTCGGTCCCGGTGACCCGATGGCCCTGGGCGGCCAGGCCCAGCGCCTGGGTGCCGATCCCGCAGGCGTTGTCGAGCACGCTGTGCGGTCCGGGGCCCAGGAAGGCGGTGAGCAGCCCGTTCAGTGCCCGGCCCTGGCGGGCGATGCCGGCGTCCCAGTCCACGTACAGGAGGTCGTACCGGTCGGCGAGTTCGTCGTAGAAGGCGCGCGTGTCCCGTGGGTCCATGGGGGGAGGCTACTCGGACAGGTTCGGAAGGCCGGCGGGGAGCGCGTTTGGGGGCGCACATCCGGTGCCATGGATGGGACATGCACACATCACCCGAGGTCCCCGTCCTGTCCGAAGAGGTCCGCGAGGCGCTCGACCGGCGCCGTCCCGTCGTGGCTCTGGAGTCGACGATCATCGCGCACGGCCTGCCCCGCCCCCGCAATCTCGCCGTGGGTGCGGAACTGGAGGCGCTGGTGCGCGCCGAAGGGGCGGTTCCGGCCACGGTCGCGGTCGTCGACGGCGTGGCGTACGCGGGCCTCGACAAGGCGCAGCTGGAGCGGATCGCCGGCGGTGAGGGCGTACGCAAGCTCGGCCACCGGGATCTGGCTCCCGCGCTGGCGGCCGGCGCGACGGGCGCGACGACGGTGTCCGCGACGGCGTTCCTGGCCGCGCGGGCCGGGCTGCGGGTCTTCGCCACGGGCGGGCTGGGCGGCGTACACCGGGAGTGGGCGCAGACGCAGGACGAGTCGGCGGATCTGCAGCTGCTGGCGCGGACGCGGATCACGGTGGTGTGCGCGGGGGTGAAGTCGATCCTGGACGTGCCGGCCACGCTGCAGCGGCTGGAGACGCTCGGGGTGGGGGTGCTGGGTTACGGGACGGAACGTTTCCCCGGGTTCTACCTGGCCAGTTCCGGCGAGCCTGTGGACTGGACCGTCCACCGGCCGGAGGAGGTGGCCGCGGTGATGGCAGCTCAGGACGCGCTCGGCGGACCGGAGTCGGCGCTGCTGGTGGCGAATCCGGTGGCAGAGGCTGAGCAGTTGGATCCCGACCTGCACGACCGGGTCCTGGCCGAGGCCCTCGAGGAGTGCCACGAGCGCGGGATCACGGGGCAGGCGGTGACCCCGTTCCTGCTGGGGTTCCTGGTACGGGCGACGGGCGGGGCCTCGCTGGAGGCCAACCTGGCGGCGGTACGGGGCAACGTGACGCTCGGAGCCAGGATCTCGGGGGCCTGGGCGGCGCGCCCGTGACCGCACCCGGGGCGCTGCTGGTCGTCGGGGACGTGGTGACGGACGTCGTGGCGGTGCATCCGGAGCCGCTGGCTCCGGCCACGGACACGGCCGCGCGGATCCGGACCCTGCCGGGCGGCGCCGGGGCCAATGCGGCCTGCTGGGCGGCCCACGCGGGGGTGGCGGAGGTACGCCTCCTCGCGCGGGTCGGCACCGAATCCGCCCGGTGGCACGAGCAGTCGCTACGGGACTCGGGGGTGCGGCCGCGGCTGGTGATCGATCCGGCCGAGCCGACCGGGACGGTGGTGGCGCTGGTCGGCAAGGACGCGGAGCGGACCTTCCTGACCGACAGCGGCGCGGCGCTGCGGCTGTCCCCCGAGGACTGGGCGCCGGCCCTGCTGGACGGGGCGGCCCATCTGCACCTGTCCGGTTACCTCTTCTTCGCCGACAGCAGCCGCGAGCTGGCCCTGGTCGCACTGCGGGCGGCCCGGGCCCGCGGGGTGCCGGTGAGCGTGGACCCGGCCTCGGCGGGGTTCCTGGTCGCGCTGGGTCCCGAGCGCTTTCTCGATGCCGTGGCGGGGATCGGCGTACTGCTGCCGAACGAGGACGAGGCGCGGCTGCTGGCCGGGCTGCCGGAGCCGGCCGGGCCGGCCCGGGCTGCGGCGGAGCTGAGCCGGCGGGTGCCGCTGGTGGTGGTCACCCGGGGCGCGGCGGGGGCGCTGGTGGCGGAGGCGGGCCGGGTGACCGCCGAGGTGTCGGCGGAGTCGGCCGAGGCAGTGGACTCGACGGGTGCCGGGGACGCCTTCACCGGCGGGTTCCTGGCGGCCCGGCTCGCGGGCGCGGCCCCGGCGGACGCGGCCCGGGCGGGGTGCCGCGCGGCCGCACAGGCGGTCACCCGGCTGGGCGGGCGTCCGTAGCAGCGGCGGGAGCGGCGGACGGCGGACGCGGCGGACGCTCGGCCGCGGCGGTTACGAGGTGTACTCCTCCTGGCCGAGGGTGTCGATCACGCCGGCGTGGTTCACGTTGTAGTGGAACACCAGGCCCTTGTTCGGGTGGGTTTCCAGCCACGAGGTGAGCTCGTGCGTGGTGATCGGCTTGTTCACTGAGGTGGGGAGGATCGGGTCGTGGGCGCTGATCTTGGCGTCCTCGGCGATCGGGATGAAGGTCTCCTCGCCGACGGTCACGAACGGGGTGGCCCCGCCCGCGACGGCGCAGCCCCAGTGGCCTTGCTTGACGATCAGGCTGTAGGCGCCGCCCTCGGGGGTGTAGCGGTAGACGGCGATCTCGTTCGGCGAGACCGGATCCTTGGGGGCACAGGTGGGTCCGGGGGCGGGCGGCTTCGGCTTGGCCGCGGTGGTGGCGGTCGGGGCGGGCTTCTTCGAGGAGGCCGCGGAAGCGGACGGCGCCGGTGCGCCGGAGGCTGCCGAGGGGGCGGCGGTGGCCGAGGGGGTCGCCGGGCTCGCGCCGGGCGTCGTGCCGGCGGCTCCCGCGCCGCTGCCGTCGTCGCCGTTGCAGGCCGTGAGGGCCAGGGTTCCGCAGAGCACCAGAGCGGCGGCACAGGCCTGCCGCCGCAGCCGTCTCGGACCCTGAACCACCTTGCCGCGTCCGCTCATTTCCGTCTCCCTCTGCCAAGGCGCCACCGGGTGGCCGCCGTCCGAGCGTGGCGACAACGTAGCGCGCGGTTCCGGCCGGGACGACGGCCGGATCGCGTTCGTCACCGAGCCGGGATGCCGCTGTTGCGGATCGCGGACGTCCGTGACGAGCGGGTGCGCGGAGGTCAGCCGGTGGGGCCGGTGAGACCGGTCCAGGCGGGGTGGCGGGGGTCGTCGGCCCGGACCACCGCGTCGGCCTGTGCCGCGGGGTCGGTCTCCGCCTCGTAGCGGGCGAAGGCGGGCAGGGTCCACCGCGCGGCCTCCTCGGTGCGGCGGGCCAGCGCCCCCGGGGAGAGCCGGATGTGCACGCCGAGGTCGAAGGGGAACCAGTGGCCGAGCAGCAGTGGGCCGTGCACGATCAGCACGCCGCCGGGCGGGAGTTCGGTGTACGGGCTGCGGGTCGCCCGGTCGGTCACCGGATCCCAGAGGTCGGGCAGCACCCGGCCGGTGCCGCCCGGGTCGGTCGGGCCGAACACCTCGCGCCAGAGGGCGGCGGTGTCGTACCAACCGCCGAGGTACGAGTCCACATCCTCGCGGCCGAACTCGAAGCGGAGGGAGGCCGGCCGCAGGAACCCCTCGGCCGGGACCACCAGGACCGGGCGGCTGCGCAGCCGCAGCGCGTCGGCGAGGTGGCCGGCGAGCACGCCGGTGCCGGCGGCGGGTGCGCCGTCGATGCCCACCCGCTGCCAAGTCCCCTGCTCCGGGGAGGTCCTGTGTTCGTCGAGGTGGCCGGCGAGCCGCTCGGCCATCCGCTGCCATGTGATCGCTTCCAGCTGCACGAGCCCATTGTCAGTGGTGGGCCGTAGCGTTTTTCACGAGGGATCACCGGCGGGAAAGAGCCGTTGGCCCGACCTTGGGGAGGGGTCTGTCATGGCTCGCGAGACGACGTACCTGGAGCTGTCGCAGGATGGCGGCGGGGCGCACAAGTTCTACGAGGTGACCGTGGACGGCGCGGCCGTCTCGGTGCGGTACGGACGCATCGGCGCGGACGGCCAGGTGCAGAGCTCGTCGTTCCCGACCGTCGAGAAGGCCCGGGCGGCGGCCGCGAAGAAGATCGGGGAGAAGGTCCGCAAGGGGTACGCCCCGGCGGTGGCCGGACAGCGCGCGGCCCGGGCGGTGACCCGCCGCCAGGTCACGTCGGCGCCGTCGACGGCGCGGGCGGTGGCCCCGGTGCTGTGGCGGTTCCGTACGGGTTCCGCGGCCTTCGGGATCCACGTGGACGAGGACCGCTGCTGGGTGGGCAACCAGGCGGGGGACGTCTACACGCTGAGCCACGGGGGCGAGGTGCTGGCCCGGTACTCGCTGCCGGACGGGGTGAAGTGCCTGGTGGCGGACGAGTTCTGGATCTACGCGGGCTGTGACGACGGCACGGTGTACGACCTGTCGTCGAAGGTGCCGTTCGGGGCCTACGACATCGCGGCGGACGTGGACATCTTCTGGCTCGACATCCACGAGGGCGTGCTGAGCGTGTCCGACCGCAACGGCGGGCTGACGGTCATCGACCACGAGGACGAGTTCCAGTGGTCGCGGCGGTCGTCGGGCTCGAATGCGTGGATGGTCCGGTCGGACGAGCAGGCGGTCTACCACGGGCACAGCCAGGGCGTGACGGCGTACGCGGCCGACGGCGGGGCGCAGTTGTGGCACACGCCGACCAACGGCTCGGTGCTGTTCGGCTGGCAGGAGGACCACACGGTCTATGCGGGCACCGGGCGGCACACCGTGCAGCGGCTGGCGAAGGCGACGGGCGCCGTGGAGGCCTCGTACCGGTGCGACGCCGCCGTGTACGCGTGCGCGAGTTCGCCGGACGGCCGGCACGTGTTCGCCGCCGACTACTGCTCCTCGGTGTACTGCTTCGACGCCGACGGGCAGCGGCTGTGGAAGCTGGGCACCGGCGGCGGTTCGGCCCTGTCCATGCAGTACTTGGACGAGCGGCTGTACCTGGTCACCACGGACGGGTCCCTGATCTGCATGGACGCGAGCGAGGCGGCGATCCTCGCGGCCCAGCGGGGCTCGGTGCCGACCGCCGTGGATGTGAAGTCGGCGGCTGCGCTCCCGGTGTTCACCCCGGCGGCTTCCGCGTCGGCGGTGGCGACCGTCTCGGTGGCGGCGGCGCCGGCGGACGGCGTGGTGGTGGAGTGCGTCCAGCAGGGCGCCCGGATGCGCGTGCAGGTGGTGACGGGCGGCTTCGACCCCTCGTGGAACGTGCAGTTCCCGCGGGGGATCCGGGAGCCCGGGGCCCGGTATGTGGTGGACGGGCTGCACGCGGCCTCGGGTGGCTTCTACCGCGTGCGCGGGGAGATACGCCGCCTGGTCTGAGCGGGGCGGCATCCGGCGGGCCGGTTCACGCAAAGCCCCCTGGACAGGAGCACGGTGTAGCGCCGCGCGGGGCGGCAGCGGGTATGGAGAAGGCCTCGTCCTCGGCAAGCGTGGAGGTCACGTACAGCACGACCGGTACGGTGCCGAGGTTGCGGCCGAGATGGAGGTGCCCGATGCCGGGCGGCTCGACGAAGCTGGTGCCCGGCCGGTGGACCACGACCGAGTTGTCGTGCAGGATCCGGGTGAGCGTCCCCGACTTGACCAGCACGATCAGCGGGACCCGGTGGAAGTGCCAGCCGGTGCATCCGCCGGGCTCTATGACGACCTCCCGGCCCGCGACGTCGCCCGCGGCGGCCTGAGCCCTCGGCAGCCGCGCCGTCGCGTGCCGTCCTCCCATGTGTCCCCTCCCTCCACGGGCCGTGCGGCCATACCGCAGCCCGGTCTCGCTACGGTAGAGGGGGATCCGGACAGGCTGGTTGCGTTGGGGAAACCTCAACATCGTTTCGCTGCAAGGTGATAAGCGCACCGGGTGGCGGTATCACATCGTCATGAGCCTCGTCGTGTTCGAGTCGCTGAAGCAGATCCGCTGCGCGGAGTGCCGCCAAGGGCCGCTCCGGCTTCTCGTCCGCGAGGCCGGTGTGCCCCGCTGCCTGGACTGCGCCGACCTCGGACACCTCGTCTACGTGCCGCGCGGGGATGCCGCACTCACCCGGCGGGCCCGTGAGGCCAGTTCGCTCTCCGCCGTCGTCGTGCGCTTCAACAAGCGGCGCCGCCGCTACGAGCGCCAGGGGCTCCTGGTCGAGGACCCCGCCCTGGCCCGCGCGGAGCGTGCCTGCCTCGCGGACGCCGAGGCGCGGGCCCGCCGCCGGGAGCGCGACCGGCTGCGCCGGGCGGTCGAGGACACCCGGTTCACGGCCGCCTTCGCCGCGGAGATCCGGCGGCTGTTCCCGGGGTGCCCCGCCGAGCGGGCGGCGGCGATCGCCGCCCACGCATCGGTGCGCGGCAGCGGGCGGGTGGGCCGTACGGCGGCCGGCCGGGCCCTCGACGAACAGGCGGTGTCGGTGGCGGTGCGGGCGGCGGTGCGGCACACGGACACCGAGTACGACGCCCTCCTGATGGCGGGCGTCCCGCGGTTCGCGGCCCGTGCCCGGCTGGCGGCGCGGATCGACGCGATTCTGGACGGCTGGCGCACACCCCCGCCACCGTCCGTGCCCCTGCCCCTGGCCCTGCCCTTGGCCCTGCCCGATTCGGGCCTCGAGCCGTAGTCCTGCGGCCTACCGGAGGCGGAACCGGCGGTAGAGCAGCACCCCGCCCAGCAGCAGCGCCCCGCTGCCGGGCAGCAGGAAGCCGGCGCCGTCGGCCCCGGTGTGGGCGAGCGCCGCGCCGTGCTGCGACGGTGCGGGCGGGGTGACGGGCCGCTCGACGACGGGCGGCTGCAGCGGCTGCAGCGGCTGCGGCGGCTTGGCGCCGCTGGGCTCCTCGCCGTTGACGGAGGTGCTGCCGGTGGCGCTGTTGCCGACGCCGACGACACTGACCGCGTTTCCGCTGACGTTGACCGGGACATCGACCGGGAGCTGGATCCCGTTGCCGGACAGCAGCCCGGGCGAATGCTCTCCGCGTCCCTCGGCGCGGGCTCCCCCGCCCTTCCCGGTCCCGTTCGCGCTCCCGGGTTTCGCCGGATGCGAGGACGTCGCCCCTGGATGCCCGTCGCCACCGCCCCCGGCCTCGTTGGCACAGCGGTTGCCCGCGGCCGAGTTGAGCACGCCGACCACGCTCACGGTGTTGCCGCACACGTTCACCGGGGTGTGCACCGGCAGCTGCACCAGATTTCCGGACAGCAGCCCCGGCGAACTCTCTGCCTTCCCGCCCGCGCCCGCGTCGGCGTAGGCCAGTCCGCCGACACCCGCGACCGCCAGTCCACCTCCCGCAACCACCGCCGCGATCAAGCCATTCCGACGACTGTGACGCATCAGTTTTCCTGCCTTCCGGAGGAGTTCACGGGCGCTGCACCCGCACCGGAAACAACGCTGTAAACCCATTCGGGTTATAGAGCCGGTAGGTATTTCACTCCATCGTGTCCTGGGTAGTGCCTACTTCATGACCGATCACCCGCTGCTGCTCCTCGACGTGGACGGCCCCCTCAACCCCTTCCGGTCCCCCCTCGCCGGACTGCGCGGATACACCAGTCACCGGATGCGTCCGGACATCTGGATGTCCCGCCGGGATCCGGACTCCCCCTCCGCCCGGCGCGGTCTGCGGGTCCGCCTGCACCCGTCCCACGGCGCCCGCCTGCTGGCCCTGCCCTTCGAACTCGTCTGGGCCACCACCTGGATGCACCAGGCCAACACGATGATCGCCCCGCACATCGGACTACCCGGTGATCTTCCTGTCATCGAGTGGCCGGAACTCTTCGCCCGTGACCCCGACGGTCTGTCCTGGAAGACCCGCCCGCTCCTCGACTGGGCCGCCGGCCGCCCCTTCGCCTGGGTCGACGACATGATCAGCCCCCGCGACCGCGCCTGGACCGCCGCCCACCACCCGGCCCCGGCCCTCCTCCTGCGCATCCACCCCCGCCACGGCCTGCGCGACCGCGACTTCACCACGTTGACGCGCTGGGCGGCGGACGTCAGTCGCGGAGGGCGGTGAGGGGGTTTGGGGAGGGGGTGCCCGTGGGCCACCAGTCCTCGGTGTCCGGGCGGGACTCGTAGGCGTACCAGAGGCCGTCGCGGCCCAGCCGGAGCTGGCGGGTGTGCGCGGTGAGGCGGTTGCGCTCGGGGCGGAAGGCCCCCCGGGCGGCGGCCAGGAGGGCCGGGCGGGCCCGGTCGAAGGGGCCCGCCGGGGGGTCCCAGGGCTCCTCGAGGGCGGCGAGCGCGGGCAGGCCGCCCTGGCGCCAGGCCGCGGCGGCCCGGGCCAGGTCGGTGGTGGTGCGGCCGGTGGCGCGGGCCAGGTCCCGGTAGAGGGTGCGGGCCGCGCCGGTGAGGCCGGCCGTGTGGTGCGCGGAGGCCAGCCGGACGGCGTCCTGCCAGAGGGTGAGGCCGGCGATCGGGTCCTCGGCGGTGGTGAGCAGCGCGAGGGCACGGGCGGCGGCGTCGGTGGCGAGCTGGTCCAGGGCCAGCGGGTCGGGGGCTGCCGGGTCGGCCGGGTAGGCGGGCGGGAGGCCCGCGGCGGCGGGCGCGGCGGGCGGGGCCGGGAGCGGCGGCAGGCTGGTGCGGGCCAGCGCGGCGCGCGCCGGGACGCCGGGGAAGTCCGGTGCGGCGTCGGGCTGTTCCCGTGCGGCGTGGGCGGCATTGCGGCGGGTCAGCTCGTCGAGGAGCTCCCGCTCGCCCCGGCCGCGCAGGAGCAGCAGGACGAACGGGTCCTCGTCGAGGAGGCGGGCCGCCCGGTAGCAGAGGGCCGCGGCGTGCTTGCACGGCGGTCGGGCGACGTCCGGGCAGGAGCAGCGCGGGACGAGCTCGCCCGCGCCGGGCAGGACCGTCCCCGCCAGGGACTGCGGAACCTCCCGCTCCAGCAGGCTCGCGAGGGCCGCGGGGTCGGCCGCCACCGCCTCCAGGAGCTCGCTCCACTCGGCGTCCGGGAAGGGGCTCAGGGCCAGTTCCGTGCGGTACGGGCGGGCCCGGCTGCCCCGCACGTACGCCACGATCCGGCCCGGGGTGATCGTGACCGCGTCGACATGGCCCTCGGCGGCGTACGCGCGGCCCCGGGCCAGGCGGGCCGGGTCGCGGGACACCTCCTCGAGCGCCGACACCCAGGCCCGCCCCCACCAGCTGGCGGCCTCCGCCCCGGCGGGCACGGTCTCGAAGGTGCGGCGGCGGTCGTCCCGCGCGGTGATCATCCGGGCCTCCGCAGGGAGACGAGGTCGGCCAGCTCACGGTCGGTCAGCTCGGTCAGCGCCGACTCTCCCGAGCCGAGCACGGCATCGGCCAGGGCCCGCTTCGTCTCCAGCATCTCGGCGATCCGGTCCTCCACGGTGCCCTCGGCGATGATCCGGTGGACCTGGACCGGCTGCGTCTGGCCGATCCGGTAGGCGCGGTCGGTGGCCTGCTCCTCCACCGCCGGGTTCCACCAGCGGTCGAAGTGGACGACATGGCCGGCCCGCGTGAGGTTCAGCCCCGTGCCCGCCGCCTTCAAGGACAGCAGGAAGACCGGGACGTCGCCGGACTGGAAGCGGTCCACGAGCTCCTCGCGGCGCGCCACCGGGGTCCCGCCGTGCAGGAGCTGGTGGGAGATCCCCCGGGCGGCCAGGTGCCGCTCGATGATCCGGGCCATCGTCACGTACTGGGTGAAGACCAGCACCGAGCCGTCCTCCGCGAGGATCGTGTCCAGCAGCTCGTCCAGCAGGGCCAGCTTGCCCGAGCGGTGCGGGATGCGGGGCTGCTCCTCCTTCAGGTACTGCGCGGGGTGGTTGCAGATCTGCTTGAGCGAGGCCAGCAGCTTCATGATCATGCCGCGTCGCTCGATGCCCTCGCTCGACTCGATCACGGCCATCGCCTCGTCCACCGCGGCCTGGTACAGCGAGGCCTGCTCGCGGGTGAGGGAGACCGGATGGTCGGTTTCCGTCTTCGGCGGCAGCTCGGGGGCGATCCCCGGGTCGGACTTCTTGCGCCGCAGCAGGAACGGCCGTACGAGCGCGGCCAGCCGGGCGACCGCCGCCTCGTTGCCCCCGTCCTCCTCCTGCTGGTGCTCCACCGGGCGGGCATGCCGGGCCCGGAAGGCCGTCAGCGGGCCCAGCAGCCCCGGCGTGGTCCAGTCGAGCAGCGCCCACAGCTCGGACAGGTTGTTCTCCACCGGAGTACCGGTCAGGGCCACTCGGGCCGACGCCGGGATCGTGCGCAGCGCCTTCGCCGTCGCCGAATGCGGGTTCTTCACGTGCTGCGCCTCGTCGGCGACGACCATGCCCCAGGGCTGGCCGGCCAGCCGGGCCGCGCTCGCGCGCATCGTCCCGTACGTGGTGAGCACGAATCCGCCGGCCAGTCCGTCCAGGCTGCGGCTGCCGCCGTGGAAGCGGCGCACCGCGACCCCGGGCGCGAACTTCTCGATCTCCCGCTGCCAGTTGCCCAGCAGCGACGCGGGGCACACGACGAGCGTCGGCTCGGGCCGGTCCCGGTGCAGGTGCAGCGCGATCAGCGTGACCGTCTTGCCCAGGCCCATGTCGTCGGCGAGGCAGCCGCCGAGGCCGAGCGAGGTCATCAGGTCCAGCCAGGCCAGGCCGCGGGCCTGGTAGTCGCGCAGGGTGGCCTTCAGCCCGGCGGGCTGCGGCAGCGGGGCCAGCTCGCCGGTCAGCCGCTCCCGCAGGGCGGCCAGCGCGCCCACCGCAACCGCCGCCACCGGCTCCCCGTCGACCTCGGCCGTCCCCGTCAGTACGGTGGCCAGCGCATCCACCGGATCGAGCAGCCCGAGCTCCCGCTTGCGCGCCTTGCGCACCAGCTCGGGATCGACCCGCACCCACTGGTCGCGCAGCCGCACCACGGGCCGGTGGGCCTGCGCCAGCGCGTCCATCTCCCCCGGGGTGAGCCGGTCGCCGCCGAGCGCGAGCTCCCAGGAGAAGGCGAACAGGTTCCGGGCGTCGAAGAACGCCGTGCCGTCGGTGGCGGAGCCGGGCGCGGTGGACCGTACGACCGCGGTCGCGGACAGCGTACGAGCCAGCTCCCGCGGCCAGTGGACCAGGACCCCGGCGGCCGCCAGCCGGGTCGCGGCCGCGCCGAGCAGGTCTTCGAGCTCCGGGTCGGACAGGGCGAGGACATCGGGCGCCGGCTGGTCCAGCAGCCGCAGCAGCGGCGGCCAGACCCGGGCGGCCCGGCGCAGCGCCAGCACGGCGTCGATCCGGGCGCGCGGCCCGAATCCGGCGGCGGCCGCACCGGCCCACAGCAGCCCGGCATCGGTCACGAGCGTGGGGTCGGCGAGGCTGTGCACCTGGACGACGGCGGCGCCCGCGCGGCGGGTGTCCTCCCGGTCCTCCTCGTCCGCCGCGTCGAAGAGGCGGAAGGAGGACAGGTCGAGCCGCAGCGAGATCCCCACTCCGGCGTCGGCGCCGGCCGCGACCTGCGCGGCCCAGTCCTGTATCCCGGGCACCCGCTGCGGCTCCTGCGCGGCGAACGGCCGCCCGGCGGCCACGGGCGCGGCCGGGGTGCGGGGCAGGCTGTCGGCGACGGCGTCGAGGAACGCCCGGACCAGGGCCTCCGGTTCGGGCAGCTGGAGCGGGCGGCGGCCGGCCAGGGGCGTCGCGTACCCCTCGTACGGGAGCGCGGCGGCCACCGCGCGGAGGTGGCCGACGTCCTCGGCGTCGAGCGGACCGGCCCGCCAGGCGTCGACCCCGTCGGGGGTGACCCCGGGGAGGAGCCGCCCGCGGGCGACGAGCGCGAGCGCGTGGAGGGCGGCGGTGCCCCAGGCGCGGGTGGCGGGGTGCGTGACGGCGCTGCGCGGGGCCCGGGCGAGCAGGGGCAGGGCGTCGGCGACGGAGAAGCCGAGGGAGGGGACGGTACGGGTGCGGACGGACTGGCCGTGGCGGCGTACGACCGTGAGCGGAGAGGGGATCCCGGCGCCGTCCGGGAGCGGGTCCCCGTCGGGGGCCCAGAAGGCGATGCGGGCCTCGCGGGGGACCGGGGCGGGGAGGAAGACGGCGGGGTGGCGCAGGAGGGCGTGCACAGGCTGCTGCGGCTGCGGTGTCACGGTGTCGCCTCCCCTCCCCTTCGCGCCTTCAGGTCAGACGGATCCCGTCTGCCGTCGAGTCTAGGTGCGGGCACTGACAAGGGCGATGAGCTGGGCAGACACCGGCTCCGGTGCTGGTCCGACGCCGGCCCCGGAACCGGGCGCGGGACCCTTCTCACCACCGCCCCGCCGGTGGGACCATGGACCTGAGGCGATGGCCATGCGTTCCGGAAACGAGCCGGTGAACGCCCGCAGTCCGCTGCGGCTGCGGTTCTGGCTGAGCCTGTGGGGGCTGGTCTGGGCCGTCGCCGGGGCGGCCGCGTTCTCGCTGGTCGGCCGTCCCGGGTGGGCTGCCGCCTGCGCGGTGCTCGCGGTGGTCGCGACCGTGGACCTGGCCGTGGTCCTGCACCACATCCACCAGGGACCGCACTACCAGCCCGGCCGGGACATCCCCCCGTACGAACCTCCCCGCGGGCGGTGACGCAGAGGCGGGGCTGGAGGGTGTCCGGCGGATCAGGGCCGGGCCCGGCCGTGATCCGCCGGACACCCCCTAGTCCTCGAAGCGGGCCGCTGCCAGGTAGTCCGGCCGGGGGTCCAGGGCGGCCGCCAGGCGGAAGTGCTTGCGGGCCTGTTCGGGGCGGCCGGAGCGCTCGTGGGTGCGGGCCAGCGCGAAGTGCGCGAAGGCGTTGTCCGGCTCCCGTTCCAGCACCAGCTCGAACTCCAGTGCCGCCGGACGCAGTTGGGCGGCGGCGAAGAAGGCCCGGGCGCGCAGCAGCCGGGCCGCCGTGTTCTCCGGGTGGGCGGCGATGACCGAGTCGAGCAGTTTCACGGCGCCGCGCGGGTCGCGCGCGGCCAGGAGGTGCTCGGCGGCCCGGTAGTCGATGACGTGTGTCTCGGGGGACGAGCCGGACGGCGAAGGCGGCTGCGGCGGTATGGGCGGCGGCGTGGTGTAGGACACGGTCTGTTCCTTCCCTCTGCAGGCGCGTTCAACGCCCCGCGCCCCGCCCGCTATTCCATGTGCACGTCAGGCACCAGTGGTACCGGCCGCCGCCGCCCGTGCGGTGAGCTCCGCCCACACCTTGCGCACCTGCGGCTCAAGCGCCTCCAGCGGCCCATCGTTGTCGATCACGAGCGTGGCCACCGCCAGCCGCTGCTCCCGCGTGGCCTGCACGGCCATCCGGGCCCGCGCCTCTTCCTCGGCCATCCCGCGCAGCGCGGTCAGCCGGGCCAGCTGCGTCGCGGGGGCGGCGTCCACCACGACCACCAGGTCGTACAGCGGCGCCAGGCCGTTCTCCGTGAGCAGCGGTACGTCGTGCACCACGATCGCGCCGGGACCGGCAGCGGCCTCCAGCTCGGCCGACCGGGCCCCGACCAGCGGGTGCACGATGCCATTCAGGGTCTGGAGCTTCGCCGGGTCGGCGAACACGATCGACCCCAGCTTCGGCCGGTCCAGCGCCCCCTCGGCGGTCAGCACGGATTCCCCGAAGGCTGCCACGACGGCCGCCAGCCCGGGTGTACCGGGCTCCACGACCTCCCGCGCGATGCGGTCGGCGTCCACGACGACCGCCCCGTACCCCGCCAGCAGCCGCGAGACCTCGCTCTTGCCCGCACCGATTCCGCCTGTCAAGCCGACCTTCACCATGCCCAGCAGACTAGACCCCGCGCCCTGGCCCCCGCACAGCCCCCCGGTCCCGGTCCCCGGTCCCCGGCCGAAGGGGACCGGTCAGCCCTCGCCCTCGCGCTCCGCCAGGAACCGCTCGAACTCGCGGCCGATCTCGTCCGCCGACGGGATGTCCTGCGGCTCGGCGATCATGTTGCCCCGCGTCTCGGCGCCGGCCGCCGCGTCGTACTGGTGCTCCAGCCCCTGGACCAGGGCGACCAGTTCCTCGTCGCCCTCGCGGATCTGCCGGTCGATCTCCGTCTGGGTGCGGTGCGCCTCGGTGCGCAGCGTGTGCGCCACCGCCGGCAGGACCAGCCCGGTCGCCGCCGTGATCGCCTCCAGCACCGTCAGCGCGGCGTCCGGGTACGGGGAGCGCGCGACGTAGTGCGGTACGTGCGCGGCGACGCCCAGCACGTCGTGCCCGGCCTGGCCGAGCCGGAACTCGACGAGCGATTCCGCGCTGCCGGGCACCTGCGCCTCGTCGAACGGGCTGCGGTGCCCCGGCATGAGGTCGGTCCGGTTGCCGTGCGGGGTGATCCCGACGGGCCGGGTGTGCGGGACGCCCATCGGGATACCGTGGAAGTTGACCGAGAGCCGGACGCCGAGGCGCTCGACGATCTGCCGGACGGCGACGGCGAAGCGCTCCCACTCCACGTCCGGCTCGGGGCCGGAGAGCAGCAGGAACGGCGCGCCGGTGGCGTCCTGGACGAGACGCACCTCGAGCCGGGGCTCCTCGAACTCGGTCCAGTGGTCGCGCTGGAACGTCAGCAGCGGGCGCCGGGCGCGGTAGTCGACCAGCCGGTCCGCGTCGAACCGGGCCACGACCTGGTGGGGCAGGGTGTCGAGCAGCCGCTCGACGATCTGCTCCCCGGCCTCGCCCGCGTCGATGTACCCCTCGAAGTGGTACAGCATGACCAGCCCGGCCGAGTCCTGGGCAAGTGCCAGGTCCGCCACTGCCAGGCCCTTGGCATCCCATGCGTACAAACCCTGTGGATCAAGCACCGCCACCACTCCTCCTCGCCCGTCTTCTCTGCGAAGAACGTCCAAGGCGGCTGCTCCATTCCCCAGTTGGCCCCTTTCACAGGAACGCAACAAGGCCCGCCCCCCTGAGGGGACGGGCCTTGCTTTCAGCTCAGCTCACACCGGGGTGTGATGCGCTGCGATCAGCTCTGGCCGCCGGCCAGCTTCTCGCGGAGCGCGGCCAGGGCCTCGTCGGAGGCCAGGGCGCCCGAGGTCTCGTCCGACTCCGAGGAGTACGAACCACCCGAGATGCCCGCACCGGCGTTGCCACCGGCGGCCGGGGCGGCAGCACCCTCGGCAGCGGCGGCCTCGTCGGCCTCGCGGCTCTTGATGACCTGCGCCTGGTGCTGCTCGAAGCGGACCTGCGCCTCGGCGTACTGGCGCTCCCACGTCTCGCGCTGGGTCTCGTAGCCCTCGAGCCAGTCGTTGGTCTCGGGGTCGAAGCCCTCGGGGTAGATGTAGTTGCCCTGGTCGTCGTAGGACGCGGCCATGCCGTACAGGGTCGGGTCGAACTCGACCGACGCCGGGTCGGCACCGAAGGACTCGTTGGCCTGCTTCAGCGACAGCGAGATCCGGCGACGCTCGAGGTCGATGTCGATGACCTTGACGAAGATCTCGTCGTTGACCTGGACGACCTGCTCCGGGATCTCCACGTGGCGCTCGGCCAGCTCGGAGATGTGGACCAGACCCTCGATGCCCTCGTCCACGCGGACGAACGCACCGAACGGAACCAGCTTGGTGACCTTACCCGGGACGACCTGACCGATCTGGTGGGTCCGGGCGAACTGCTGCCACGGGTCCTCCTGCGTCGCCTTCAGCGACAGGGAGACACGCTCGCGGTCCATGTCGACGTCGAGGACCTCGACGGTGACTTCCTGGCCGACCTCGACAACCTCGGACGGGTGGTCGATGTGCTTCCAGGACAGCTCGGAGACGTGGACGAGACCGTCGACGCCACCCAGGTCCACGAAGGCGCCGAAGTTGACGATCGAGGAAACGACGCCGGAGCGGACCTGACCCTTCTGCAGGGTGGTGAGGAACGTCTGGCGAACCTCGGACTGGGTCTGCTCCAGCCAGGCGCGGCGGGACAGGACCACGTTGTTGCGGTTCTTGTCCAGCTCGATGATCTTCGCCTCGAGCTCCTTGCCCACGTAGGGCTGGAGGTCGCGGACGCGACGCATCTCGACGAGGGAGGCCGGCAGGAAGCCGCGGAGGCCGATGTCGAGGATGAGACCACCCTTGACGACCTCGATGACGGTACCGGTGACGATGCCGTCTTCTTCCTTGATCTTCTCGATCGTGCCCCAGGCACGCTCGTACTGAGCGCGCTTCTTGGACAGGATCAGACGGCCTTCCTTGTCCTCCTTCTGGAGAACCAGGGCCTCGATCTCGTCGCCAACCTTGACGACCTCGTTCGGGTCGACATCGTGCTTGATCGAGAGCTCACGGCTCGGGATCACGCCTTCGGTCTTGTAACCGATGTCGAGCAGGACCTCGTCCCGGTCGACCTTCACGATGACGCCGTCGACGATGTCGCCGTCGTTGAAGTACTTGATCGTCTCGTCGATCGCGGCGAGGAATGCTTCCTCGTCACCGATGTCGTTGACCGCAACCTGCGGGGTGGTGGCGGTGGTCTCGGTGCTGCTCGTCATGTGGGTAAGGGCTCCGGTTACGGACAGAAAGTCGTAGGTACTGCTACGCCGGGAGCCCTTATCGGCATCTGCCGAAGAAGCCGGACAGCCAAGGAAGCCCATACTCCGCGTGAAGCGGACAGGGCCTCGAGAACCGAGAGGTCATCAACAGATGCAAGCGCAGCCTGCTAGGTCTGAGGAGCACAGGCTCGCAGCGCAACTTGTAGCATACGGGGGCAGCCGGACAGGGTCAATGCGCGAAGGCGCACACCCCGGGCGGATCACCGCATAACCGGCACAATTCGTGGGCGGGCGGGCGCCGATGCCCCATCCGCACCTCGTTCCGACACTTTCCGCAGACTACGACGACAGGCCCCATGAACCAAGAGGACTACGACCCCGAAGAAGCGTACGAAGCCGACAGTGGCGCCGGCGAGGACGCCGAGGCCACCCGGCGTGACGCCGACGATGCGGAGAGCAGCCGGGCGAGCCGCGGCTGGTGGGACGGCAACGCCGACGAGTACCAGAACGAGCACGGAGCGTTCCTCGGCGACGACCGCTTCGTCTGGGGGCCCGAGGGCCTGGACGAGGCGGAGGCCGCGCTGCTCGGCCCGGCGGAGTCCCTGAAGGACAAGGACGTCCTGGAGATCGGCGCCGGCGCCGCCCAGTGCTCGCGCTGGCTGGCCGCCCGGGGCGCCCGCCCGGTGGCCCTGGACCTCTCCCACCGCCAGCTCCAGCACGCCCTGCGCATCGGCGGCAGCGATGTGCCGGGGGTCCGGCTGGTCGAGGCCGACGCCGGGAAGCTGCCCTTCCGCGACGCCTCCTTCGACCTGGCCTGTTCCGCGTACGGGGCCGTCCCCTTCGTCGCCGACCCCGTCAACGTCATGCGCGAGGTGCACCGCGTGCTGCGCCCCGGCGGCCGCTGGGTCTTCTCGGTCACCCACCCGATCCGCTGGGCCTTCCCCGACGAGCCCGGCACGGAGGGGCTGTCCGTCGCCGCCTCCTACTTCGACCGGACCCCCTACGTCGAGCAGGACGAGCAGGGCCGCGCCGTGTACGTGGAGCACCACCGCACCCTCGGCGACCGGGTCCGCGACGTGGTGGCCGGCGGGTTCCGCCTGGTCGACCTGGTGGAACCGGAGTGGCCCTCGTGGAACACCCAGGAGTGGGGCGGGTGGTCCCCGCTGCGCGGCAACCTGATCCCCGGCACCGCGATCTTCGTCTGCGAGAGGGACTGAGACCCCGTTGACCCGCCAGTCCCGCCAGTCCCCTCAGTCCCGCCAGTCCTCTCAGTCCCCTCCGTCCCGCCCGCGCCGCCAGGCCGAGCTCGACGCGCTGCCCGTACGGGAGGCCCTGCCGGCGCTGGTCTCCGCGCTGGACACCCACGGCACGGCGGTGCTCTGCGCCCCGCCCGGCACCGGCAAGACCACGCTGGTGCCGCTGGTCCTGGCCGGGCTGGCGGGCGGCGGACCGCGGCGCCGGGTGGTCGTCGCCGAGCCGCGGCGGATCGCCGCCCGGGCGGCTGCGCGGCGGATGGCCTGGCTGCTGGGCGAGGCCGTCGGCGGCTCGGTGGGCTTCACGGTGCGCGGCGAGCGGGTGGCGGGGCCGGCGACGGTGGTCGAGGTCGTCACCACCGGTGTGCTGCTCCAGCGGCTCCAGCGGGACCAGGAGCTGGCCGGGGTCGACCTGGTGATCCTGGACGAGTGCCACGAGCGGCACCTCGACGCCGACACGGTCGCCGCCTTCCTCCTGGACGTACGGGAATCCCTGCGCCCCGAGCTGCGGCTCGTGGCGGCGTCGGCGACGACCGACGCCGCCGGCTGGGCCCGAGTGCTCGGTCGTGGCCGTCTCGGCGGCGCGCCGGTGGTGGAGGCCGCGGGGGTCTCGTACCCGGTGGAGACGGTCTGGGCCCCGCCGCCCCGGCCGGTGCGGCCCCCGCACGGGATGCGGGTGGACCCGGCGCAGCTGGCGCACGTGGCCTCGGTGGTGCGGCGGGCGCTGGCGGAACGCAGCGGCGACGTGCTGTGCTTCCTGCCCGGCGTCGGCGAGATCGCCCGGGTCGCGGGGCAGCTGGGCGGGGTGGACGCGGAGGTCCTCCAGGTCCACGGCCGGGCCCCGGCGGCGGTCCAGGACGCGGCGCTGACGGCCGCGGACCACCGCAGGGTGATCCTCTCCACGGCGGTGGCGGAGTCGAGCCTGACCGTGCCGGGGGTACGGGTGGTCGTGGACTCCGGGCTGGCCCGCGAGCCCAGGGTGGACCATGCCCGGGGGCTGGGCGCGCTGGCGACCGTACGGGCGTCCCGCGCGGCCGGGCGGCAGCGGGCGGGCCGGGCCGGCCGCGAGGCACCGGGGGCGGTGTACCGCTGCTGGCCGGAGGCCGAGGACGGCCGCCTGCCCGCGTTCCCCTCCCCCGAGATCCGGATCGCCGACCTGGCGCAGTTCGCGCTGCAGGCCGCCTGCTGGGGCGACCCGGACGCGACGGGCCTGGCGCTGCTCGACCCGCCGCCGGCCGGGGCGATGGCCGCGGCGCGGGAGGTGCTGGTGGCGGTGGGCGCGGTGGACCATGCAGGCCGGGTCACCCCGCGCGGGCAGCGGATGGCCCGGCTGGGCCTGCACCCGCGTCTCGCCCGCGCGCTGCTGGACGGAGCCGTCGCCGTGGGGGCCCGCCGGGCGGCGGAACTGGTCGCGCTGCTGAGCGAGGAACCGCCGCGGGAGTACGGGGACGACCTGGCCGGCGCCTGGCGGCGGGCCCGCGCGGGCGGCGACGCCTACGCCGCCCGCTGGCGCGCGGAGGCCCAGCGGCTGCGTCGGGCTGTTCCGGACCCTGCGGGGACCTCCCCCACCCCGCCCCTTCCCGAAACCGGGGCTTGCGACCCCGGCCGCCGCCCGTCGGGCGAAGGGCGGGCAGGGGACTCCTCACCCGGCGCCCACATCGCCGACACCTCGGGGCCCGGCACCACGGCGGGCGGCACCTCGGCGGGCAGCGGCTCAGCGCGCGGCGGCTCGGCAGCCGGAGGCTCAACGGCCGACGCCTCGGGGCCCGGCGGCTCGACGGTCGGCACCTCGGCGGGCGGCGGCTCGACGGGCGGCGGCGTGGCCGACGACGCCGCCGCCGGGCTGGTCGCGGCGCTGGCGTTCCCGGAGCGGGTGGCGAAGGCCAAGGGCGAGGGTGCCTTCCTCATGGCCGGCGGCACCGCCGCCGAGGTCGGCGACGGGTCACCGCTGCGCAGCGCGCTCTGGCTGGCCGTCGCGGTCGCCGACCGGGCCCCGCATTCCGCGTCCGCCCGGGTCCGGCTGGCCGCCGTCATCGACGAGGACACCGCCCGCGATGCCGCCGGGCACCTCCTCACCGCCGGAGAAGAGGTGCGCTGGGAGGACGGGGACCTCGTCGCCCGCGCCGCGGAACGGCTCGGGGCCGTCGAGCTGGCCGTGCGCCCGCTCAAGAACCCGGCCCCGGACCTCGTCAGGGCCGCCCTCCTCGACGGCCTGCGCTCCGAGGGGCTCGGCCTGCTGCGCTGGTCCGCGGATGCGGAGGCGCTCCGGGCCCGGCTGGGCTTCCTGCACCGCACCCTCGGCGGCGCCTGGCCCGACGTCCGGGACGACGCCGCCCTGCTGGACCGCGCCGACGACTGGCTGGAGCCCGAGCTGTCGCGGGCCCGGCGCCGGGCCGATCTCGGGCGGATCGACGCCGGGCAGGCGCTGAACCGGCTGCTGCCCTGGGCCACCGGTGAAGCCGCCCGCCTCGACGAGCTGGCCCCGGAGCGGATCGAGGTGCCCAGCGGCTCCCGGATCCGGGTGGACTACTCGGCCGAACACGGGCAGCCGGTCCTCGCCGTGAAGCTCCAGGAGCTGTTCGGGCTGGCCGAGACCCCGAGGGTGGCCGGGGTGCCCGTCCTCGTGCACCTGCTGTCCCCGGCCGGGCGGCCCGCCGCCGTGACCGCCGACCTGGCTTCCTTCTGGCGGGGCGGCTACCGCGCCGTGCGCGCCGAGCTCCGGGGCCGCTACCCCAAGCACCCCTGGCCGGAGGATCCGGCGACCGCCGAGCCCACCCGGCACACCAACGCCCGCCTCAGGCGGTGAGCCCCTCTTCGGTCTCGCCGCGGCGGCCGCGGCCCCGCGCCTCCAGCCACAGCGCCAGCCCGAGCAGCGCGAGCCCGCCGGCCGCGAGGCCGGCCGGGGCGTACGTGTGCAGCGCGAGGACCTTCGTACGGTTCGACCGGACCAGGTCGAGGGTGTACTTCGCGTAGTCCTCGCGCATCTTCACGTGCCCGGCGAAGACGGTGAGCTTGCCGTCGGGGGCGCCGGCCGCGATACCGCCGCGCATCTCCTGTTCGATGATCTGCTCGGCGTTGACGGGTGCCCCGGTGACCGGGTCGACCCAGAACATCGCCTTGACCTGATACCAGAGGCTGGTGCCGGTGCTCTGCTCGAACGTCGCCGGGTCGATGCCCTCGATCGGCATCTTCTTCGGCAGGGAGACCTTCGTCCACGGCACGGTCTGCTCGTAGTAGTAGACGTCCATCCCCTTGTACGTGCGCGGGCCGACGTAGTGGATGGGCGAGGAGCTGCGGGTCTGCGCGTCGAAGTAGAGGTAGTCGCGCGGCTCGGTGAAGAACGGCCACTTGAACTCGATGCCCTCGCGTCTGACCGGGTCCCCGTCCACCATCTCGCCGGTGGCGTGGACCGGGTCCTGGGTGTGGGCGTCGAAGATGTAGCGCTCGGGGATCTGGGAGACCATCTTCCCGTCCGGGCCCATGATGTACGACAGCGTGTCCCAGACGACGACGTCCTTGCCGGCGCTCGCCTCGATCTCTTTCGACGCCTCGACGTTGCCCTTCAGGGTCTGGACGATGGTGACCTTGTCGACCTTCTTGGGCTCCATGCCGGCGGTGTAGTCGAGGAGGGTCGCGTCCTTGGCCTCCAGGACCATCTCCTGGTACTGGTTCGGCGGGATCTTGGCGAGCCGGGGGTACGCGTACCAGCGCAGCAGCGGTGCGAGGGCTGCGCAGAACACCGCCAGGGCAAGCAGGACGAGGCTCGCTCTGCGTCGCATGGCCGGCCTCCTCTACTTTCCGGGCGCGGCGGGCGCGGTGGTGAGCAGCGGCTTGGGCGAGGTCTTGCCTTCCGGCACCCCGAACGCCGTGATGGCGAACACGAGGGCCAGCGCGGCGGCCAGCCCGATGGCGGCGGCGACGAATGCGCGCATGCCGGGCCTCCGGAATCTGATGGGGTGTCAGGGCGGAGGCACCGTAGCAACGCGCGAGCGAGATGAGAACCGTTTGACTACGGGGTTCCCGTGGGAGCGGGGGTCCGGCTCGGCGACGGGCTCGCCTCGGCGGTCGGCGTAGGGCTGGACGTCGGCGACGGGGTCACGGTCGGGCTGGGTGTCGGGGTGGGCATGGGCGTCGGCGTGGGCGTGGGCGTGGGGGACGGTGTCGGACTCGGCGTGGGCGTCGGGGTCGGCTTCGGGTCCGGCGTAGGCGTCGGGGTCGGCTTCGGGGGCGGGGTCGGGCTCGGCGTCGGCTTCGGGTCCGGCGTAGGCGTCGGGGTCGGCTTCGGGGTGGGGGTGGGGGTGGGCTTCGGGGTCGGGGGCGTCGGGGGCTGTGCGCCGCTGCCGTCCGGGATCTCGCGCGTCCCCTTGAGGTAGTACGTGAACCAGGACCTCACCGTCCGCAGGTACTCCCCGGACTGGTTGTACGAGAGCACCGCCCGGTCCAGGTCCGCGGGCACCCGCAGGTCCCGGGGCCCCGCGCACAGGTAGCGGCCGGCCGCGAGGGCCGCGTCGTACACGTTGTTCGGGTTGCGCCGGCCGTCGCCGTCCGCGTCCTGGCCCCACGCCGCCCACGTGGACGGGATGAACTGCATCGGCCCGACCGCCCGGTCGTACATGGCGTCCCCGTCGTACTCCCCGCCGTCCGTGTCCCGGATGTTCGCGAAGCCGTTGCCGTCGAGCACGGGGCCCAGGATCGGCCGCAGCGTGGTGCCGGCGGCGTCCACGCGGCCGCCGCGCGCCTGCCCGGACTCGACCTTGCCGATCGCCGCGAGCAGTTGCCAGCGCAGTCCGCATCCGGGGTCGCTCTCCCCCACCTTCTTCTCCGCCAGCCGGTACGCCGCCAGGACGGTCGCCGGTATCCCCTGCGCGCCCTCCCCGCCGCCCATGGCCACGGGCTCGTTGTGCGCTGCGGCCTCGGCGGCCGCCTGGCCGGGCTGCGCCGCCGGGGCTCCCTCCGGCAGCAGGACCGCGGGGGGCTCGGGGCCGGCCAGGGGCGGGAGTTCGGTGAAGTAGGCGGAGTCCCCGCCGGATCCGGCCGGCTCCGACGGCTGCGCGCCCTGCGCGCCGTCCTCGCCGGCCGCGGATATCCGCTCCCCCGGCGGGCCTTGGGAGGCGGTCACCGCGGCGGCCACGAGTGCGCAGACCAGGGCGGCGGCCCCTCCCTTGCGCAGCCTGCGTCCGAACCGAACCGCCGACCGAACCGCCGGCCGAGCCGTCTTCCCAGCCGTCTTCCGAGCCGCCATGAGCCGGGTCCCCTCCCCCTCGACGTCGGCGTGACCCTATGTCAGCTCCCTGCATCCTGCACGGATCGTCGCCCGGAATTCACGACTTCCCCACGTCCCGTGCAGCTCACGCATACTGTCCGGACCGTTCGGGGCACATGGGCCCGAAGTAAGGAAGAGGTGCCATGCCGTTCACCCTCAGCCATGCGGCCGCCGTCCTGCCGGCCGTCCGCCGGGCCGGCCGCGCCCGCGGGCCGCTGGTCGCATCGGCACTGGTCCTCGGGTCGTTCGCGCCCGACACCTTCTACTTCGCGGACGCCGTCGTCTCGGGCGTCATGCCGTACGGCGCGTTCACGCACTCGCTGCCCGGGGTGTTCACCGCGGACGCCGTGCTGACCGCCGTGCTCGCGGGGTGCTGGCTGCTGCTGCGCGAACCGCTGATCGCGCTCCTGCCGCGCCGCCGCCAGGGCCGGATACACGCCTTCGCACGGGGCGAGGACTGGCGGGGCGGCGGCCGCCGACTGCCTTCGCTCGCGCTCTGGTTCTACCTCTCGGCGGTCGTCGGCTCGCTCACGCACGTGGTGTGGGACAGCTTCACGCACCTGGACCGGTGGGGGACGAACGCGCTGCCCGCGCTCGAGGAGCCGCTCGCCTTCGGCCTTCCCCTCTACTCGTACCTGCAGTACGGCTCTTCGGCGGTCGCGGCCTGCGCCCTGGTCTGGTTCACGGTGACCGCCCTGCGCCGGCTGCCCGACGGCGCCGCTCCCGCGTCCGTGCCGGTGCTCGGCCGTGCGGAGATCCTGGGCGCGGTCGCCCTGGTCGCGGTGTGCGTGGCGGCCGGGGTGACGATGCGCGTGCTGCGCTATTTCACGTTCTTCGACCGGATCCGCACCCCGCTCGACATCATCCCGACCGTCTGCTTCGGCGCGGGCGGCGGCCTCACCGTGGCTCTGCTGCTGTACGGGGTCCTCGTACGGCTCGTGCACCGGCGCCGGCGGTCCCGTACGGACGAGGAGACGCGGACGCCCGTCCCCACGGCATAGCGGGGACGGGCGTGCGGTGAACGGTGCGCGGTGCCTCGGCGCGCGGTGCCTCAGTGCGCGGCGGACTCCCAGTCGGCGCCTACGCCCACCGACACGTCCAGCGGGGCGCGGAGCTCGACGGCGGCGCCCATCTCGCGGCGCACCAGCTCCTCGACCGGTCCCCGCTCGCCCGGGGCGATCTCCAGCACGATTTCGTCGTGGACCTGGAGCAGCATCCGCGACTTCAGGCCGGCCTCGTTGATCGCCCGGTCCACGCGCAGCATCGCGACCTTGACGATGTCGGCGGCGGTGCCCTGGATCGGGGCGTTCAGCGCCATCCGCTCGGCGGCCTCACGGCGCTGGCGGTTGTCGCTGTTGAGGTCGGGCAGGTAGCGGCGGCGCCCGAAGACGGTCGCCGTGTACCCGGTGGCCCGGGCCTCCTCGACCACGCGGCCCAGGTAGTCCCGGACCCCGCCGAACCGCTCGAAGAAGGTCTCCATCAGGCCGCGCGCCTCGGCGGGCTCGATGTTCAGCTGCTGGGCGAGCCCGAAGGCGGACAGCCCGTACGCGAGACCGTACGACATGGCCTTGATCTTGCGCCGCATCTCGGCGTCGACCTCGGAGCGCTCCACGCCGAACACCTGGGAGGCGACGGTGGTGTGCAGGTCCTCGCCGGACAGGAAGGCCTCGATCAGGCCCTCGTCCTCGGAGAGGTGGGCCATGACGCGCAGCTCGATCTGGCTGTAGTCGGCGGTCATGAGGGATTCGAAGCCCTCGCCGACGACGAAGCCGCGGCGGATGGCGCGGCCCTCGTCGGTGCGCACCGGCACGTTCTGCAGGTTGGGGTCGGTGGAGGACAGGCGTCCGGTCGCGGCGACGGTCTGGCTGAAGCTGGTGTGCACGCGGGCGTCGGCGGCGATCGTCTTGACGAGGCCCTCGACGGTGACGCGCAGCTTGGCCTGCTCGCGGTGGCGGAGCATGATCACCGGGAGTTCGTGGTCGGTCTGGGTGGCAAGCCAGGCCAGCGCGTCCGCGTCCGTGGTGTAGCCGGTCTTGGTCTTCTTCGTCTTCGGCAGGTCCAGCTCGCCGAAGAAGACCTCCTGGAGCTGCTTGGGCGAGCCGAGGTTGAACTCGTGCCCCACCGCCGCGTGCGCCTCCTTCACCGCCTGCTGCACCGCTCCGGCGAACTGCTGCTCCATGGCCTCCAGGTGGTCGCGGTCGGCGGCGATGCCGGACCGCTCCATCCGGGCCAGCAGCTCGGAGGTGGGCAGCTCCATGTCGTGGAGCAGCTCCGCGGCGCCGACCTCGGCGAGCTTTCCGGTGAAGGCGTCGCCGAGGTCGAGGACGGCGCGGGCCTGCGCCATCAGGGCCTCCGCCTCGGCCGTCTCGTCGGCGCCGAAGGCCAGCTGGCCGTCGGCCGCGGCGGGCTGGAGCTCGCGGTGCAGGTATTCGTTGGACAGCACGTCCAGCGCGAAGGAGCGGCGGCCCGGCTTGACCAGGTACGCGGCGAGCGCGGTGTCCATGGTGACGCCGGCCAGGGTCCAGCCGTGCTCGGGGAAGACCCGCATCAGGCCCTTGGCGTTGTGCACCACCTTGGGCTTCGCCGCATCGGCGGCCCAGGCCGCGAAGGCCTGCTCGTCGGCCTCGTCCAGCGCGGACGGCTCGAACCAGGCGGCGGCGCCGCCGGCCGCGGCCAGCGCGATCTCGCTGACATTGCCCTGGCCCAGCGCCCAGCTGTCCACGGTGGAGACGCCGAGCGGCCCGCCCGCGTGGCTCGCCAGCCACGGCGCCAGCTCGCCCGCGCCCAGCACGCTCGCGTCCAGTTCCACGCCGGCGGCCGGAGCCGGCGCCTCTTCCTGGGCCGCACCCGGGTCCACGGCCAGCAGCCGCTCGCGCAGCGAGGCGTTGCGGATCTCCAGCACGTCCAGCACGCCGGTGACGGCGGAGCGGTCGTACGGGGCGCGGGCCAGGTCGGCCGGGGTCTTGGGCAGCTCGACGTCCTTGACCATCTCGGTCAGGACCCGGTTGAGCTTCACGGCCTCCAGGTGGTCCCGGAAGTTCTGCCCGGCCTTGCCCTTGACCTCCTCGGCGCGCTCCACGAGCTCCGCGAACGACCCGAACTGGGTGATCCACTTCGCGGCGGTCTTCTCGCCGACGCCCGGGATGCCGGGCAGATTGTCGGACGGGTCGCCGCGCAGCGCCGCGAAGTCCGGGTACTGCTGCGGGGTGAGCCCGTACTTCTCCTCGACCTTCTCCGGGGTGAACCGGGTCAGCTCGGAGACGCCCTTGGTCGGGTAGAGCACGGTGGTGTGCCCGGAGACCAGCTGGAAGGAGTCCCGGTCGCCGGTGACGATCAGCACGTCGAAGCCGAGGGCCTCCGCCTGCGTCGCCAGCGTGGCGATCACGTCGTCGGCCTCGAAGCCGTCGACCGCGAACCGCGGCACGTTCATCGCGTCGAGGAGCTCGCCGATCAGCTCGACCTGCCCCTTGAACTCGTCGGGGGTCTTGGAACGGTTCGCCTTGTACTCGGGGAACTCCGTCGAGCGCCACGTCTTGCGCGAGACGTCGAACGCCACCGCGAAGTGCGTGGGCGCCTCGTCGCGCAGCGTGTTCGCCAGCATGGACGCGAAGCCGTAGATGGCGTTCGTCGGCTGGCCGGTCGCCGTCGTGAAGTTCTCCGCGGGCAGCGCGAAGAACGCCCGGTACGCCAGGGAGTGCCCGTCCATGAGCATCAGGCGGGGGCGGTCCGCTGCGGTCGTCTGGTCGGTCTTCTTCGATGCGTTCTCTGCCACGCCCCCGATCCTAGGCGGCCGCGCTGACAATTCCGGCGTCGGCGATGTCCGCAGGGCGTGACAGGATCGGACGCCCACACGAATTACGCGCGGCGGCCGCCGCCGCGGTGCTCGACTGCTCAAAGGGGAGCGACATGGCGACCAAGCCGCCCGCAGGTGATCCCGTACAGGACGCGCCGCAGGTCGCGCCCCCCAAGCACGCCGCCGCCGGGCTGCCCGCGATCGGGCACACCCTGCGGATCGCGCAGCAGCAGATGGGCGTCTCCCGCACCGCGCGCACCTTGCTCAAGGTCAATCAGAAGGACGGCTTCGACTGCCCCGGCTGCGCCTGGCCCGAGGGCGAAAAGCGGCACACCGCCGAGTTCTGCGAGAACGGCGCCAAGGCCGTCGCCGAGGAGGCCACGCTGCGCCGGGTCACCCCGGACTTCTTCGCCCGCCACCCGCTGTCCGACCTCGCCGGCCGCTCCGGCTACTGGCTGGGCCAGCAGGGCCGCATCACCGAGCCCATGTACCTCCCCGAGGGCGCCGACCGGTACGAGGCGGTCCCCTGGGAGCGGGCCTTCGAGATCATCGCCGAGGAGCTGACGGCCCTCGGCTCCCCCGACGAGGCCCTCTTCTACACCTCGGGCCGCACCAGCAACGAGGCCGCGTTCCTCTTCCAGCTGTTCGCGCGCGAGTTCGGCACCAACAACCTGCCCGACTGCTCCAACATGTGCCACGAGTCCTCGGGCTCCGCGCTGACCGAGACCATCGGCATCGGCAAGGGCAGCGTCTCCCTCGAAGACCTCCACCAGGCCGACCTGATCATCGTCGCCGGGCAGAACCCGGGCACCAACCACCCGCGCATGCTCTCCGCCCTGGAGAAGGCCAAGTCCGCCGGCGCGAAGATCATCTCGGTGAATCCGCTGCCCGAGGCCGGCCTGGAGCGCTTCAAGAACCCGCAGACCCCGGTCGGCATGCTCAAGGGCACCGCCCTCAACGACCTCTTCCTGCAGATCCGCATCGGCGGGGACCAGGCCCTCTTCCGCCTCCTCAACAAGCTCGTCATCGAGACCGAGGGCGCCACCGACGAGGCCTTCATCCGCGAGCACACCCACGGGTACGAGGAGCTCGCGGCCACCGCCAAGAAGGCCGACTGGGCCGAGACCCTCACCGCCACCGGCCTGACCCGTCCCGAGATCGAGCAGGCGCTGGCCATGATCCTGGCCTCGAAGCGCACCATCGTCTGCTGGGCCATGGGCCTCACCCAGCACAAGCACGGCGTCGCCACCATCCGCGAGGTCGTCAACCTCCTGCTGCTGCGCGGCAACATCGGCCGCCCCGGCGCCGGCGTCTGTCCCGTCCGCGGCCACTCCAACGTCCAGGGCGACCGCACCATGGGCATCTTCGAGCGCCCCGCGCCCGCCTTCCTCGACTCACTCGACCGCGAATTCCAGATCACCTCGCCGCGCGGGCACGGCTACGACGTGGTCCGCTCCATCCAGGCCCTGCGCGACGGCGAGGCCAAGGTCCTCTTCGCGATGGGCGGCAACTTCGTCGGCGCCACCCCCGACACCGACGTCACCGAAGCCGCGATCCGCCGCGCCTCCCTGACCGTGCACGTCTCCACCAAGCTCAACCGCTCCCACGCGGTCACCGGCCGGCGCGCCCTGATCCTTCCCACCCTCGGCCGCACCGACAAGGACGTCCAGGCCTCCGGCAAGCAGTTCGTCACCGTCGAGGACTCCATGGGCATGGTCCACGCCTCCCGCGGCAACCTCGCCCCCGCCTCCCCGCACCTGCTCTCCGAGCCCGCGATCGTCGCCCGCATGGCCCGCGCGGTCCTCGGCGCCTCCTCCGCCACCCCGTGGGAGGAGTTCGAGCGGGACTACGCCGCCATCCGCGACCGGATCTCCCGCGTGATCCCCGGCTTCGAGGACTTCAACGCCCGCGCCGCCCGCCCCGAGGGCTTCCGGCTCCCGCACGCGCCGCGCGACGAGCGCCGCTTCCCCACCAAGACCGGCAAGGCCAATTTCACCGCCGCGCCCGTCGAGTACCCGAAGGCCCCCAAGGGCCGGCTGCTGCTGCAGACCCTGCGCAGCCACGACCAGTACAACACCACCATCTACGGCCTCGACGACCGCTACCGCGGCATCACCGGCGGCCGCCGCGTCGTCATGGTCCACCCCGAGGACGCGGCGGAGCTCGGGCTCGCGGACGGCTCGTACACGGACCTGGTGGGCGAGTGGACGGACGGCGTCGAGCGGCGCGCGCCCGGCTTCCGCGTCGTGCACTACCCGACCGCCCGGGGCTGCGCGGCCGCGTACTACCCCGAGACCAACGTGCTGGTCCCGCTCGACTCCACCGCGGACACCAGCAACACCCCCGCGAGCAAGTCCGTCGTCGTGCGCTTCGAACCGGCCTGATAGAACGACCTCAGGACAAGATGGTTAACGATCGTTGACGAACGGAGCCTGCCCATGGGCGAGCAGCACGCTGTGAAGTTCCCGCAGGAGGTCCTCGACGAGTACGCAGCCCTGGGCATCGACCTGCCCGCGCTGTTCTCGGCGGGCGACCTCGGCGAGCGGATGGACATCCGCATCCTCGAGGCCTCGGCCGAGCGGGTCGTCGGCACCATGCCGGTCAAGGGCAACACCCAGCCGTACGGGCTGCTGCACGGCGGGGCCTCCGCCGTCCTGGCCGAGACCCTCGGCTCCGTCGGCGCGATGATGCACGGCGGCATCAACAAGGTCGCCGTCGGCGTGGACCTGAACTGCACCCACCACCGGGGCGTCCGCTCCGGCACCGTCACCGGCGTCGCCACCCCCGTGCACCGCGGCCGCTCCACCACCACCTTCGACGTCGTGATCAGCGACGAGGAGGGCCGGCGGGTGTGCAGCGCCCGGCTGACCTGTCTGCTGCGCGACGCAGGGCCCGCCGCCGAGGCCTGAGCCGCCCGCCACGAGCCCCGCAGGCCCCGCAGGCCCGGATCGCGCCCCTCCCGGGGGCCGGATCCGGGCCTGCGGCGCGTACGGGCCGGCCCCGCCGCCCGCGCGGATCCGCCGCTTCCGGACCTCCCGAGCCCGGAATCCGCCTGGCGTCTGCCCGGAATCCGCCAGTCCGCTCGCGGTGCTGCGCCGACTGTTGTGTCACCGAAGGTGACGGCCTACCTTCCCTTCATGGGGACCCAGCCATGCATCGCGGCCCGGTACGGCGTCACCGCGCTCCTCACGGCGCTCGCCTTGTCCGGATGCTCCACTTCCGCCCCAGACGCCCAACAGGCCCCGTCAACGCCCGTATCCAACCCCTCCTCGCCTGCCCAGATCTGCACAACTCTGGTGTCCTACTGGGCGAAGGAGACCCTCAAGGGCAGCAAATGGTCCGGTCTGGACTGGGAGCAGAAGGGGCTTTCCAACGACCAGTACAGGATCCACGAGGACGCGGTCGCCGCAGGCCGCACCGAAGAGCGAACTGCCGGTCTGGACAAGGCACTTGAGCTGGTCGACCGGTTCGTGGCGCAGCGCTGCGCCGAGCAGAACGGGGCCACCTGGAGCTCCGAGAACTGGCGGCTCCCGAGCCCGGCCGGGTGACCGGAATCCCGCGCACGCTGTCCGGCTTCCGGGCACCCTCCGGCGTACGGCCGATCCGCAGGTCGCAGGCCCCTCGCACCCCGGACCAAGATCCATCCGACCGAAGTGGATCAAGAGGAAACATTACCCTCAGTAATGCCAACGCCCCACAGAATCCCCTTTTTCCCCGGCGGAATGCCACCCGCCGGATTCTTTCGGACACACTCAGCGACACTCGGTCCGTTTTGATCAATGACAGGAGCATGAGGCCCTCAAGCCCCTTAGAGAAACGGGGAATTCTCAGCATGCGGACATTCCCCGAAGTCGCCAAACGCCCGATCTGTCCGTACTCCCGCCACACATTCTTGGCCTCGGCATAACAAGACAGTCACATCCTCCTTTCCCCGCTCCCCGCGCTCGCCACCTCGGCCTAGAGTCACGGCCAGTCACCGCGCCGCAGGGCGCGACTCAGCACGGCCGTGGACCTCCCAGTGCGGCCCGGCGACCAAACGGCACCTCGTATGAGGGGGCCGCGCCAGGGAAAGGAAAAAACGTGCGACACCGTTCTTTGCTCGTCCTCACCACCGTGATCACCACGGGAGCACTGACCCTCACCGCCTGCGGTTCGCGCGATGAGGCGAAGACCGGGGACAAGTCCGACGGCTCCAAGACCGTCGTCGTCATCGGCGTGGACGCCCCCCTCACCGGCTCGCTCTCCGCGCTCGGCCAGGGCATCAAGAACTCCGTCGACCTCGCGGCCAAGACGGCCAACAAGAACAACGAGGTCCCGGGCATCGAGTTCAAGGTCGAGGGCCTCGACGACCAGGCGGTCCCCGCCTCCGGTCAGGCCAACGCCACCAAGCTCGTCGGCGACAAGGACGTCATCGGCGTCGTCGGCCCCCTGAACTCCGGCGTCGCCCAGTCCATGCAGGGCGTCTTCGCCTCCGCCAACCTGGCGCAGGTCTCCCCCGCCAACACCAACCCCTCGCTCAGCCAGGGCGACAACTGGGGCAAGGGCGACTTCAAGCGCCCCTTCAAGACCTACTTCCGCACCGCCGCCACCGACGTGGTCCAGGGCAAGTTCGCCGCCCAGTACCTCTTCAAGGACGCCGGCAAGAGGAAGGTCTTCGTCGTCGACGACAAGCAGACCTACGGCGCCGGCCTCGGCGCGATCTTCTCCGACGAGTTCAAGAAGCTCGGCGGCGAGGTCGTCGGCACCGACCACGTCACCGTGAAGGAGACCGACTTCTCCTCCACCGCCGACAAGGTCAAGAGCTCCGGCGCCGACTCCGTCTACTTCGGCGGCCAGTACCCCGAGGGCGGCCTCCTCGCCGACCAGGTCAAGAAGGCCGGCGCCAACATCCCGCTCATGGGCGGCGACGGCATCCAGGACCCCGCCTTCATCACCGCCTCCGGCGAGCCCAACGAGGGCGACCTCGCCACCTCGATCGGCTACCCGGTCGAGAAGCTGCCCACCGCCAAGACCTTCATCGCCGACTACCAGGCCGGCGGCTACAAGGACCCGTACGCGGCCTACGGCGGCTACTCCTACGACGCCGGCTGGTCCGTCATCCAGGCGGTCAAGGCCGTCGTCGCCGCCAACGGAGGCAAGCTCCCCACCGACGCCCGCGCCAAGGTCGTCGAGGCCCTCTCCAAGGTCTCCTTCGAAGGCGTGACCGGCAAGGTCGCCTTCGACGAGTACGGCGACACCACCAACAAGCAGCTCACGGTCTACAAGGTCGAGGGCGGCAAGTGGGTCGACGTCAAGAGCGACACCTTCAACCAGTAGTCCCCACGCACCACCCGAAGTCCCAGGCCCCGGCCTGATCCTCCCCAAATGAACCACGCCGCGCGAGGGCGCAAACAGCGCCCTCGCGCGGACTCATATCCGACACGCACATCGGAGGCCCTGCGGTGCACGAACTGCCGCAACAGCTGGCCAACGGCCTGTCCCTCGGTGCCCTGTATGGCCTCATCGCCATCGGGTACACCATGGTCTACGGCATCGTCCAGCTCATCAACTTCGCCCACGGCGAGATCTTCATGATCGGCGGCTTCGGCGCCGTCTCCACCTACGCCGCCCTCCCGAGCGGCACCTCCCTCCTGGTGGCGATACCGCTCATGATCATCGGTGGCGCGATCGCCTCCGTAGCCGTCGCAACCGCAGCGGAACGCTTCGCGTACCGCCCCCTTCGCAACGCCCCCCGACTGGCCCCGCTCATCACCGCGATCGGCCTGTCCATCGTCCTTCAGCAGCTCGTCTGGGGCTTCTACCCCGACGCCAAGAAGGCCGTCAGCTTCCCCGAGTTCACCGGCGAAGCCTTCAAGATCACCTCGAGCCTCTCCATCCAGCGCTCGGACGCCTTCGTCCTCATCCTCGCCCCCCTCTGCATGCTCGTCCTCGGCGTCTTCGTCCAGAAGAGCCGCAGCGGCCGCGCCATGCAGGCCACCGCGCAGGACCCGGACACCGCGAAGCTGATGGGCATCAACACCGACCGCATCATCGTCATGGCCTTCGCCATCGGTGCCGCGTTCGCCGCCGTCGCCGCCGTCGCCTACGGCCTCGACAAGGGCCAGATCAACTTCGAGATGGGCTTCATCCTCGGCCTCAAGGCCTTCACCGCAGCCGTCCTCGGTGGCATCGGCAACATCTACGGCGCCATGGTCGGCGGCATCGTCCTCGGCCTCGCCGAAGCCCTCTCCATCGCCTACATCGAAGACATCCCCGGCATGCAGCAGCTCGGCGGCGGAGCCTGGTCCAACGTCTGGGCCTTCGTACTCCTCATCGTCGTCCTCCTCGTGCGGCCACAAGGCCTCCTCGGCCAGCGCGTCGCGGATCGGGCGTGACCAACATGACCAACGAAGCCACCCTCCCGCTGGAGGCCGAGACCTCCGGCACCACCTCCCGGACCGCGCTGCTCTACGCGATCATCGGCGGCAGCCTCCTCACCGTCGTCAGCGCCTTCCTCGCCTGGACCTGGACCACCGAGTTCCCGGGCAACCTCACCATCAACGGCAACCCCGCCCAGCTCCAGCTCCTCACCCTGGTCGGCGCCGTCCTCACCGCCCTGCACGCGCTCTCCGCCCTCGGCATCAAGGGCCTCGGCTGGCTCACCCCCGCCGGCTCGCGCAAGGCACTGTGGATCCTCGCCCTCGGCACCTTCGCGACCACCCTCTACACGGTCGTCGCGATCGCCTGGGTCCTCGGCGGATTCGTCCACCTCGAGCCCGGCGCCTACGTCGCGCTCATCGGAGCCGTCGTCCCGGCCCTCGCCGCGTACAAGCTCCCCGACGACACCCGCAAGGCCGCCCCGGCCAAGAAGCTGTCCTCCTGGGCCGAAATCCTGGTCATCGTCGCCGTCTTCGCCGTCGGCCTCTACGTGATCACCTTCGGCATCGACACCGACGACAAGGAACCGCAGCTCTTCACTGCGTACCTGATCCTCGTCGCGTTCGCCTCCTTCGCGGTCATGAAGTCCGGCCTCACCCAGCGCCTGAGCGACATCACCGCGAACAACCGCCAGATCACGGTCATCGCCGCCTTCGTCGCAGCCATCGCCTTCCCCCTCACCCAGCAGGGCGGCGACACCTACACGCTGATCGCGGTCAACATCCTGATCTTCGCGACCGTCGCCCTCGGCCTCAACGTCGTCGTCGGCCTCGCAGGCCTCCTCGACCTCGGCTACGTCGCCTTCCTCGGCGTCGGCGCCTACACCGCGGCCCTCGTGTCCGGAAGCGCGTCCTCCGCCTTCCACGTGCACTTCCCCTTCTGGGCCGCAGTCCTGACCGGCGCCCTCGCCTCGCTGGTCTTCGGCGTCATCATCGGCGCACCCACCCTGCGCCTGCGCGGCGACTACCTCGCCATCGTCACCCTCGGCTTCGGAGAAATCTTCCGCATCGCCATGGGCAACCTCGACGGCGTCTCCGGCCCCAAGATCACCAACGGGCCGAACGGCATCACCAACATCCCCGACCTCGAAATGTTCGGCTGGAACTTCGGACAGCCCCACACCGTCCTCGGCATCCAGCTCGGCGCCTACGCCAACTACTACATGCTCATGCTGCTCGCGATGGCCGTCGTGGTCATCGTCTTCAGCCGCGCAGGCAGCAGCCGCATCGGACGCGCCTGGGTCGCCATCCGCGAAGACGAGACCGCCGCCACCGCCATGGGCATCAACGGCTTCCGCGTCAAGCTCATCGCCTTCGCCCTCGGCGCCACCCTCGCCGGCCTCGCCGGCACCGTCCAGGCGCACGTCCAGCACACCGTGGTCCCCGAGATGTACCAGTTCGCCGGCCCCGTGCCCCCGAACTCCGCATTCCTCCTCGCCGCCGTCATCCTCGGCGGCATGGGAACCATCCGCGGCCCCATCCTCGGCGCCGCACTCCTCTTCCTGATCCCGGCCAAGCTGTCCTTCCTCCAGGACTACCAGCTCCTCGGCTTCGGCATCGCCCTCATCATCCTGATGCGCTTCCGCCCCGAAGGCCTCATCGCCAACAAGCGCGCGCAGCTCGAGTACCACGACGACACCGCTGACCAGGCCCCCGCGGACCTGGCCACCGCCAAGGCTGGTGCGTGAACACCATGACGACCACCACCGACACCACCACCCCCGCCGCCGCCACCCCGGCCGGCGAGACCGTCCTCGAAGCCAGCGGCGTCACCATGCGCTTCGGCGGCCTCACCGCCGTCCGCTCCGTCGACCTCAAGGTCAACGCAGGCGAAATCGTCGGCCTCATCGGCCCCAACGGCGCCGGCAAGACCACCTTCTTCAACTGCCTCACCGGGCTGTACATCCCCACCGAGGGAACCGTCAGCTACAAGGGCACCGTCCTGCCGCCCAAGCCCCACCTCGTCACCAAGGCAGGCATCGCCCGCACCTTCCAGAACATCCGGCTCTTCTCCAACATGACCGTCATGGAGAACGTCCTCGTCGGACGCCACACCCGGACCAAGGAAGGCCTCTGGTCCGCCCTCCTGCGCGGCCCCGGCTTCAAGAAGGCCGAAGCCGCCTCCGAGGCCCGCGCCATGGAACTCCTCGAGTTCATCGGCCTGGAGCACAAGGCCCAGCACCTCGCCAAGAACCTCCCGTACGGCGAGCAGCGCAAGCTCGAAATCGCCCGCGCCCTCGCGAGCGACCCCGGCCTGCTGCTCCTCGACGAGCCGACGGCCGGCATGAACCCGCAGGAGACCCGCGCGGCCGAAGAACTCATCTTCGCCATCCGCGACATGGGCATCGCCGTACTCGTCATCGAGCACGACATGCGCTTCATCTTCAACCTCTGCGACCGCGTCGCCTGCCTCGTCCAGGGCGAAAAGCTCATCGAAGGCACCGCAGCCGAAGTCCAGGGTGACGAGCGCGTCATCGCCGCCTACCTCGGCGAGCCCTTCGAGGGCGACCCGGGCGCAGCGGAGGCCGCCGCAGTCGAAGCCGCCGAACAGAACGCGGAGGCCGAGGCCGAGGCACCGGCCGTGGCCGAGGCCGACGCCGACGCACCGGCCGTGGTCGAGGCCGACGCCGACGCACCGGCCGTGGTCGAGGCCGACGCACCGGCCGTGGTCGAGGCCGAGGCACCGGCCGACGCCGACGCCGACCCGGAGTCGGACGCGGAGTCGGACGCGGACAGCACCACCAGCACCACCAGCACGGACGGAGACGCCAAGTGACCGCACTGCTCGAGGTCAAGGACCTCAAGGTCGCCTACGGCAAGATCGAAGCCGTCAAGGGAATCTCCTTCGAAGTCAACGAAGGCGAAATCGTCTGCCTCGTCGGCACCAACGGCGCCGGCAAGACGACCACCCTGCGCACCCTCTCCGGGCTCCTCAAGCCCGCCGGCGGCACCGTCACCTTCGACGGCAAGCCGCTCGCACAGGTCCCCGCCCACAAGATCGTCTCCCTGGGCCTCGCCCACTCCCCCGAGGGACGCCACATCTTCCCCCGGCTGACGATCGCCGAGAACCTCCAGCTCGGCGCCTTCCTGCGCACCGACAAGGACGGCATCGAGAAGGACATCCAGCGCGCCTACGAGATGTTCCCCATCCTGGGCGAGCGCCGCAAGCAGGCCGCCGGAACCCTCTCGGGCGGTGAGCAGCAGATGCTCGCCATGGGCCGGGCCCTCATGTCCCAGCCCAAGCTGCTCATGCTGGACGAGCCCTCCATGGGCCTCTCCCCGCTGATGATGCAGAAGATCATGGCGACCATCGCCGAGCTCAAGGCCACGGGCACCACCATCCTGCTCGTCGAGCAGAACGCCCAGGCCGCCCTCTCGCTGGCCGACCAGGCCCACGTGATGGAGATCGGCAAGATCGTGCTCTCCGGCTCCGGCCAGGAGCTCCTCCACAACGAGGACGTCCGCAAGGCGTACCTCGGCGAGGACTGATCAGATCCGCACACGTGTGAGGCCCGCCACCGTCCCCGGTGGCGGGCCTCACGCGTACGCGCTAGTTCGCGGCGTTCTTCTTCTCCTCGGCGTCCTCGATGACCGCCTCGGCGACCTGCTGCATGGACATGCGACGGTCCATGGAGGTCTTCTGGATCCACCGGAACGCGGCGGGCTCGGACAGCCCGTACTGCGTCTGCAGAATGCTCTTCGCGCGGTCCACGAGCTTGCGGGTCTCCAGCCGCAGGGAGAGGTCCGCGACCTCCTTCTCCAGCGCCCGCAGCTCCGCGAAGCGCGACACCGCCATCTCGATGGCCGGCACGACATCGCTCTTGCTGAACGGCTTCACCAGGTACGCCATGGCCCCGGCGTCCCGCGCCCGCTCGACCAGGTCGCGCTGCGAGAACGCGGTCAGCATCAGGACCGGCGCGATGGACTCCTCCGCGATCTTCTCGGCCGCGGAGATCCCGTCCAGGACGGGCATCTTCACATCGAGGATCACCAGGTCGGGCCGGTGCTCCCGGGCCAGCTCCACGGCGGTCTGGCCGTCCCCGGCTTCGCCGACCACGGCGTAGCCCTCCTCCTCGAGCATCTCTTTCAGGTCGAGACGGATGAGCGCCTCGTCCTCGGCGATGACGACGCGGGTCGTCAGCGGCGGAACGTGCGACTGGTCGGCGTCGGGCGTGGGCGTCGACTCGTGCTCGGCGGTCACGATGGCTCCTCGGTGCGGGGCGGTGCTGCTTGGATGAGCCTACCTAGCGGCGCTTCCCCATGGTCACCCGGTACACTCCGACATGCGACCTAGCCGGGTTGGCGGAATGGCAGACGCTGATGTCTCAAACACATCTGTCCGAAAGGACGTGCGGGTTCGAATCCCGCACCCGGTACTTGTCCGAAAAGCGGACGTTCACCTTCGCCTGAACGTCCGCTTTTCGCTGCTCGCGACCATCGGCGCTCACGCACAGTTGCCTCATGGAGTTCCACAGCCTCGAAACACGGCAAACGGCCCTCTCCCTGCTGCGCGGCGGCGCAAGGAACGCTGAAGTCGCCCGTCGGCTTGACGTCCCACTGGGCACCGTCGGCTACTGGAAGCACATGGACCGCGCCAAGCGCGGCGAGTGCCCTGGCTCACATGATCCGGACTGCCCGCGATGCGATGGCAGCCCCCTCGACGAAGTGGCGTACTCCTACCTCCTGGGCCTCTATCTCGGCGATGGTCATATCAGCCACTACTCGGGCCATCGTGTGCCCAACCTGATGATCACTTGTGGAGACACCTGGCCCGGCCTGATGGACTGCGCCGATCAAGCCATGCGCCGCGTCTTCCCGTACAACCAGGTGTGCCGCGTGCGCAGAGTCGGTTGCCACAACGTCAAGGTGTACTCGAAGCACTTGGAGTGCTTGTTCCCGCAGCACGGGCCCGGCAGGAAGCACGAGCGGCGGATCGTCCTCGAAGGGTGGCAGCAGGAGATCGTCGATGCCCACCCCTGGGAGTTCGTGCGAGGGCTGATCCATTCCGACGGGTGCCGGATCACCAACTGGACCGTGCGGAACGGCAAGCGGTACGAGTACCCGCGGTACCCCTTCACCAACAAGTCCGACGACATCCGGAAGCTGTGTACGGACACCCTGACCAGGGTCGGGGTCCAGTGGACGATCCTGGCCCGTGGCAGCGACCCGTTCAACGTCTCCATCGCCCGCAAGGCCTCCGTGGCCCTCATGGACGCCCACATCGGGCCGAAGTACTAGGTCGGGTCGCGACTATTCCGGTGCCGCGCCGGGCGGGGAGATGACACCGAGCTGTTGGAGGAAGCCGAGCTCGTCCTTGTTCGACCACTTCTCGGCGAGCTTGCCGTCCTCGATGCGGTGAATCACCGTCCCGGTCATCGTGAGCGGCCTGCCGGTGGCGGGGATGCCCGGGAGGTCTCCCTCGTGTACTCCACGGGCCGTCAGCCGGGTCACGACCCTGTCGCCCTCCGCGATCTGGTCTTCGATGTCGTGCGTTCCGGGTGTGGCGTCCCAGAACAGCCGGAACGCCTGCTTGAGTCCCTCGCGACCGGGTGCGAAGCCCGGGAACGGTGGCGGCGAGTGGTCCTTGTAGTCCTCGGCGACGAGATCGTCCATGGCATCCACGTTGCCCTCGTCGATCTCCCGGTAGAAGCGGCGGACCAGCCTCTTGTTCTCCTCGGTGGACATGGGGACCTCTCTGCACGTTCATTCACATCGCCGAGCGGCACGTACGACCCGAATCGTCACCCGCCAACTCCCTTGGCTGCCTCGTCGGCACGCCGGAACCAGGTGGGCGTTCACCCAGGAGCAGCCATCCGGGTGGCTCGGGCCGGCGATGGCGGGGCCGCGTCTTCCTGATGCGGCACCGGCCGGCGAGCGCGGCGCGTAGGGCGCCGATGACCAGGTTGGCGGTTTCGCGGCTCCAGTAGCCGATGGGCTGGGCGACGAGTTGGTCGTGGGGGTAGGTCTTGATCGTCGTCGTGCGCATCACGGTAGGACCTCTAGTTAAGTTGAGGTCGAAGCGTCGTGCCGCGTGGCCGCGTCGGGCGGGACGGGGCCCGACGCGGTGGGTGGTGCGGGCGTTCAGCGTACGGGGTCGCCGATGTGGTGGACGCGGACCAGGTTGGTGGATCCGGTGACTCCGGGGGGCGAGCCGGCGGTGATGACGACGACGTCGCCGGGTACGCAGCGGCCGATGCGCAGGAGTTCTTCTTCGACCTGGGCGACCATGGCGTCGGTGGAGTCGACGTGGGGGCCGAGGAAGGTTTCGACGCCCCAGGTGAGGTTGAGCTGGGAGCGGGTGGCGGGGTCGGGGGTGAAGGCGAGGAGGGGGATGGGTGAGCGGTAGCGGGAGAGCCGGCGGACGGTGTCTCCGCTCTGGGTGAAGGCGACGAGGAATTTGGCGCCGAGGAAGTCACCCATTTCGGCGGCTGCGCGGGCGACGGCTCCGCCTTGGGTGCGGGGCTTGCTGTGTTCGGTGAGCGGGGGGAGGCCCTTGGCGAGGATGTCTTCTTCGGCGGCTTCGACGATGCGGGACATGGTCTTGACGGTTTCGACGGGGTATTTGCCGACGCTGGTTTCGCCGCTGAGCATGACGGCGTCGGTGCCGTCGATGACGGCGTTGGCGACGTCGGAGGCTTCGGCGCGGGTGGGCCGGGAGTTGTCGATCATCGAGTCGAGCATCTGGGTGGCGACGATGACGGGCTTGGCGTTGCGCTTGGCGAGTTTGACGGCGCGCTTTTGGACGATGGGGACTTGTTCGAGGGGCATTTCGACGCCGAGGTCGCCGCGGGCGACCATGATGCCGTCGAAGGCGGCGACGATGTCGTCGATGTTCTCGACGGCCTGGGGCTTTTCGATCTTGGCGATGACGGGGAGGCGGCGGTCTTCTTCGTCCATGATGCGGTGGACGTCTTCGATGTCGCGGCCGCTGCGGACGAAGGAGAGGGCGATGACGTCGGCGCCGGTGCGCAGGGCCCAGCGGAGGTCGTCGATGTCCTTGTCGGAGAGGGCGGGGACGGAGACGGCGACGCCGGGGAGGTTGAGCCCCTTGTGGTCGGAGACCATGCCGCCTTCGATGACGGTGGTGCGGACGTGGGGTCCGTCCACTGCGGTGACCTGGAGGGTGACGCGGCCGTCGTCGACGAGGATGCGTTCGCCGGTGGTGACGTCGGCGGCGAGGCCCTTGTAGGTGGTTCCGCAGGTGTGGCGGTCGCCTTGGATGGTGTCGACGGTGATGGTGAATTCGTCGCCGCGTTCAAGGAGTACGGGGCCTTCGGCGAATCGGCCGAGGCGGATCTTCGGGCCTTGAAGGTCTGCGAGGATGCCGACGCTGCGGCCTGTTTCGTCGGCGGCCTTGCGTACGCGCTGGTAGCGCTCCTCGTGTTCGGCGTAGGTGCCGTGGCTGAGGTTGAGGCGGGCGATGTCCATTCCGGCTTCGACCAGTGCTTTGATCTGGTCGTATGAGTCGGTGGCGGGGCCCAGGGTACATACGATTTTTGCTCGGCGCATGGGGCGAGCGTATGCCCCTACCAGACAGTAGGAAATTGGTTCCGGGTGTCCACTCAACGACCTTTGGGCAAAAGGTTGTTGACAATTATTGAATGTGCGTGGGGGTGCTCTGATGAGCACCCCCGGGGCGGGATTGGTGTGGTCTTCAGAGCTGTGGCGGGGTCATCGTGAAGCGGGCGTTGACCTGGGCGTAGACGGTCTGGCGCTGGGGCTCGAGGTCGAGGGGCGGGGCGGCGGTCTCCTCGTCGGCGCCGTAGCTCATGGAGCGCAGCATTCCGGCGGGGGCGGCGGTGAAGGGGGCGGCGTTTTCGGCGCCGAGGTCGGCGAGTTCGACGAGGGCGCAGAGGTCGGCGCCGAGGGCGCAGGCGTATTCGCGGGCGCGCTGGACGGCTTCGAGTGCGGCTTGGCGGCGGGCTTCGCCGTGGGCGGGTGAGGTGGGGCGCAGGGCCCACCAGGGGCCGTCGACGCTGGTGAGTTCGAGGTCGGCGAGGCGGGTGGTGAGTTCGCCGAGGGCGGTGAAGTCGGCGAGTTCGGCGGTGATGTGGACGCGGCCGCGGTAAGCGCGGATGCGTTCGGCGCGGCCGTGGCGGGTGAGTTCGGGGTTGATGGAGAAGGCGCCGGTTTCGAGTTTTTCGACGGCGTCGCCGTAGCTCTTGACGAGGTCGAGGATGGTGCTGTTGCGGCGGGTGAGGTCTTGGAGGGCGGTGCGTCGGTCGGTGCCGCGGGCGCTGACGGTGATGCCGATGCGGGCGATTTCGGGGTCGACTTCGAGGCGGGCTTCGCCGCGGACGGCGACGCGGGGTACTTCGGGGGTTCCGTAGGGCTGGTGCGCTGCGTCCTGAGTCATGGTTTCACTGTCGCACTTCGTGCTGTCGTGAGAGGTGCGGCGGCGGGGACGGTCCGTGTCCGGTCGGGGGGTCGGAGGCAGGTCCGGACCTGGAGGCGGGTTCCGTCGGCGGAGGCGAGTGCGTGGGGACGCTCGCCCAAGTGTCCTGGTTCACCACTTGCTTGATGGCTGATCAGGGGGCGGTGCGCCGAGACGCCCGCACCCGGCCGTGCGTCTTGGTGGTCATCGGATCGAAACCTGGCGGGGGTGTTGCCGCTTGTTACCGATCGGTCAGAATCTACGCGCGTTGTTCGCGTTTCGAGAGTGGTTCACGCCTCACAAGGGGAGATGGCATGGCGTTCGACCGTAGGACGTTTCTGGGCACTTCGGCCGCCACGGGTGCGGCTGTCGCGTTGACGGGGGCCGCGGGCACCCCGGCCGCCGCGGCCGAGGAGGCCCCCGGGGCCGCCGGGGCCGCCGCGGCGGCGAAGTCGCGGACGTACTCGTTCACGGTGATGGGCACGACCGACCTGCACGGAAATGTCTTCAACTGGGACTACTTCACGGACAAGGAGTTCGACGACAAGGCGCACAACGACGTCGGCCTGGCGAAGATCTCGACGCTCGTGAACCAGGTGCGGGCGGAGAAGGGCCGCTGCAATACGCTGATGATCGACGCGGGTGACACGATCCAGGGCACGCAGCTGTCGTACTACTACGCGAAGGTGGATCCGATCACCGCGCGGCGCGGTCCGGTGCACCCGATGGCGCAAGCGATGAACGCGATCGGCTACGACGCGGCGGCGCTGGGGAACCACGAGTTCAACTACGGCATCCCGGTGCTGCGCAAGTTCGAGGAGCAGTGTCACTTCCCGCTGCTGGGGGCGAACGCGCTGGATGCGAAGACGCTGCGGCCGGCGTTCCCGCCGTACAGCATGCACCGGCTGCGGACTCCGCACGGGCGGGATGTGAAGGTGGCGGTGCTGGGGCTGACGAACCCGGGGATCGCGATCTGGGACAAGGCGAACGTGCAGGGGAAGATGACGTTCCCGGGGCTGGAGGAGCAGGCGGCGAAGTACGTGCCGAAGCTGCGCTCGATGGGTGCGGACGTGGTGATCGTGTCCGCGCACTCCGGTTCGAGCGGTACGTCCTCGTACGGTGACCAGCTGCCGTACATCGAGAACGCGGCGGGCCTGGTGGCCGAGCAGGTGCCGGGGATCGACGCGATCCTGGTGGGCCACGCGCACACGGAGATCCCGGAGTACCGGGTGAAGAACAAGGCGACCGGCAAGGACGTGGTGCTGTCGGAGCCGCTGAAGTGGGGGCAGCGCCTGACGCTGTTCGACTTCGAGCTGACGTGGTCGAAGGGCTGCTGGTCTGTGGCGAAGGTGTCGGCGAAGGTGCTGAACTCGAACACGGCCGTCGAGGACCCGAAGATCGTGCGGCTGCTGTCGGACGAGCACCGCAAGGTCGTGGCGTACGTGAACCAGGTGATCGGTACGTCGGCGCAGGCGATGTCGTCGGCGGAGGGGCCGGTCAAGGACGTCGCGATCATCGATCTGATCAACCATGTGCAGGCGGAGACGGTGAAGGGGGCGCTGGCCGGTACGGAGTGGGCGGCGCTGCCGGTGCTGTCGCAGGCGTCGTGCTTCTCGCGGACGGCGTCGATTCCGGCCGGGCAGGTGACGATCAAGGATGCGGCGGGTCTGTACCCGTTCGAGAACACGATGGAGGCGCGCCTGCTGACGGGTGCGCAGCTGAAGGACTATCTGGAGTACTCGGCGCGGTACTTCGTGCGGACGGCGCCGGGCGATGTGGTGGATCCGGCGAAGCTGACGAACGCCGAGAGCATCCCGGACTACAACTACGACGCCGTGTACGGGCTGGCGTACGACATCGACATCGCGCAGCCGGTGGGTTCGCGGATCTCGGGGCTGTCCTTCCAGGGGAAGGCGGTGGATCCGGCGGCGCAGTTCGTGCTGGCGGTGAACAACTACCGGGCGTCGGGCGGCGGGAACTTCCCGCACGTGCCGCAGGCCAAGCAGCTGTGGGCGAATTCGGACGAAATCCGTAACACGATCATCCAGTGGGTGAAGGCGAAGGGGACGATCGACCCGGCGCAGTTCGCGTCCGTGGACTGGCGGCTGACCCGGGCCGGGGTTCCGGTGTTCTAGTCCGTTCGGTGCTGTCCGGCCGGGTCCTGCTGTGGCGGGTCCCGGCCGTTTGCGTCGCGGGCGCGGGGCGGTCCGGCCCGGGGCGCACGAGCTAGGGGTGGTCGACGAGGGGGCGGAGTTCGACCGTGGGGGCGGGGCGGGTGTGCTCCCGCTGTTCGAGGCCGAAGGTGGTGAAGGCGGTGCGGGTGGGCTGGGGGTAGGGCTCTTCGCCGGTGAGGGTGTTCAGGATGGCGGCGCTGCGCCAGGCGGCGAGGCCGAGGTCGGGGGCTCCGACGCCGTGGGTGTGGCGTTCGCCGTTCTGGACGAAGATGCTGCCGGTGACGGAGGGGTCGAGGATCATGCGGTGGTGTTCGTCGATGCGGGGGCGGTCGGAGGCGTCCTTGCGCAGGTAGGGGTCGAGGCCTGCGAGGAGGCTGGTGAGGGGGCGTTCGCGGTAGCCGGTGGCGAGGACGACGGCGTTGGTGGTGAGGCGGGAGCGGGCGCCTTGCTGGATGTGTTCGAGGTGGAGTTCGACCTTGGTGGTGGCGACGCGGCCGGCGGTGCGGACGCTGACTCCGGGGGTGAGGACGGCGTCGGGCCAGCCTCCCTGGAGGGTGCGGCGGTAGAGCTCGTCGTGGATGGCGGTGATGGTGGCGGCGTCGATGCCTTTGTGGAGTTGCCACTGTGCGGGGACGAGCTGGTCGCGGACGGGTTCGGGGAGGGCGTGGAAGTAGCGGGTGTAGTCGGGGGTGAAGTGTTCGAGGCCGAGCTTGGAGTACTCCATGGGGGCGAAGGACGGGGTACGGGCGAGCCAGGTGAGGCGTTCGCGGCCGGCGGGGCGGGAGCGCAGCAGGTCGAGGAAGACCTCGGCTCCGGACTGGCCTGATCCGATGACGGTGACGTGGTCGGCGCCGAGGATGCGCTGCCGGTTGTCGAGGTAGTCGGCGGAGTGGATGACGGGGACGGTGGGGGCCTCGGCGAGGGGGCGCAGGGGCTCGGGGATGTAGGGGGCGGTGCCGATGCCGAGGGCGAGGTTGCGGGTGTGGGTGCGGCCGAGGGCTTCGGCTTCGCCGCCGGCGTCGAGTTGGGTGTAGTCGACTTCGAAGAGGTCGCGTTCGGGGTTCCAGCGGACGGCGTCGACCTGGTGGCCGAAGTGGAGTCCGGGGAGGCGGCCGGCGACCCAGCGGCAGTAGGCGTCGTACTCGGCGCGCTGGATGTGGAACTGCTCGGCGAAGTAGAAGGGGAAGAGCCGTTCCTTGTGCCTGAGGTAGTTGAGGAAGCTCCAGGGGCTGGTGGGGTCGGCGAGGGTGACGAGGTCGGCGAGGAAGGGGACCTGGAGGGTGGTGCCGTCGATGAGGAGTCCGGGGTGCCAGCGGAAGTCGTCGCGCTGGTCGTAGAAGGCGGTGGCGAGTTCGCCCGCTCCTTGGCGGGGGAGGCCGTGGGCGAGGGCGGCGAGGGACAGGTTGAAGGGGCCGATGCCGATTCCGACGAGGTCGTGGGGTGCATCGAGCTGGGCGGTCATCGGTGGGTGCTGCCTTCCAGGAGGGTGATGAGGGTGTCCAGGTCCCGCGCGGTGGTGTGGGGGTTGAGCAGGGTGGCTTTGAGCCAGAGGCGGCCGTCGGCGGTGGCGCGGCCGAGTACGGCGTGACCGCCGAGGAGGAGGGTGCGGCGCAGGGCGGCGATGTGGGCGTCGTCGGTGTGGGTGGGGCGGAAGAGGACGGTGCTGATGGTGGGCGGCGCGTGGAGTTCGAAGCCGGGGTGTGCTGCGAGGAGGCGGGCGAGGTCGTGGGCGAGCTCGCAGCTCCGGTCGATGAGGTGGGCGAGGCCGTCGCGGCCGAGGGAGCGCAGGGTGGCGGCGATCTTGAGGGCGTCGGGGCGTCGGGTGGTGCGCAGGGAGCGGCCGAGGAGGTCGGGGAGGCCCGCTTCGGTGTCGTCGGTGGCGTTGAGGTAGTCGGCCTGGTGGGCGAGGGGGGCCAGCAGGGCGGTGTCGGGGACGGCGAGGAGCCCTGCGGCGACGGGTTGCCAGCCGAGTTTGTGCAGGTCGATGGTGAGGGAGTGGGCGCGGCCGAGGCCTGCGAGTCGGGCGCGGTGGCGGGGGCTGAGGGCGAGGAGGCCTCCGTACGCGGCGTCGATGTGGAGGTCGGCGCCGTACCGGTCGCAGAGGTCGGCGATGGGGTCGAGGGGGTCGATGAGGCCGGCGTCGGTGGTGCCCGCGGTGGCGGTGACGAGGGTGGGGCCGGGGGTGGCGGCGAGGGCTTCGGCGAGGCGGGCGGGGTCGAGGGTGCCGTCGGGGGTGGGGAGAGAGGTGGCCGGGGGCAGGCCGAGGAGCCAGGCGGCGCGCGGGACGGAGTGGTGGGCGCCCGCTCCGTGGAGGACGGTCAGGCCGGGTCCGTGGCGTTCGCGGGCGAGGAGCAGGGCGAGTTGGTTCGCTTCGGTGCCGCCGGTGGTGACGAGGGCGTCGGGGGCGGGGGTGTCGTAGAACTCTGCGGCGAGGGTGCGGGTGAGGAGGGCTTCGATCGCGGAGGCGGCGGGGGCCTGGTCCCAGGAGTCGAGGGAGGGGTTGAGGGCGGCGGCGGCGAGGTCGGCGGCGGCTGCGACGGCGAGGGGCGGGCCGTGGAGGTGTGCCGCGCACAGGGGGTCGGCGGGGTCGGCGGCGCCTGCGGCGAGGGTGTGGACGAGGGTCCGGAGTGCTTCGTGGTCGCCGGTCCCGTGGTCGGGGAGTACCTCGCCGAGGGCGGCGGCGACGTAGGCGGTGACGGCGTCGGGGCCGCCGGCGGGGAGGGGGCCGCCGCGTTCCCGGGCTCCGGTGTGCAGGGCGTCGAGGACGGTGTCGAGCAGGGGGCGCAGGGCGTCGGCGCCTGCGCGGCCGCCGGCGAGCGGGGGCGGCGAGGGCAGAGGCGGGGTGCCGGGCGGCGCTGTCATGCGGTGTCCTCACGGGAACGGGTCTGCGGCAGGGGCCGGCCCTGTCGTGGGGTGCCTGGCGGCGGGCGCTGCTGCGGTGACAGCCTGGGGGCCCGACCAGTACAACGATCAGACCCGAACGGGGTAACCACCGGGGTTTACCGGTGGTTGTTCTCCCCGGCGGCCGCGGACCCGGGGGCAGGGCCGGGAGCCTGGGGGCCAGTGGCAGGGGGCAGGGCCAGGGACAGCTCGGGGAGGTCACGGGGGCCGGGGACAGCCCGGGGGCCAGGGAGCCGGGGACAACCGGGGCCGGACACGAGACAGGGACAACCGGGGCCGGACACGAGCCGGGGACAACCGGGGCGGGCCAGGAGCCGGGGACAACCGGGGGCGGGCAGGAGCCGGGGGGCCAGGCCCGGGCCGGGCCGGGGAGCCGGGGACAACCGGGGCGGGCCGGGAGCCGGGGACATCCGGGGGCGGGCAGGAGCCGGGGGGCCAGGGCCCGGGCCGGGCAGGAGCCAGGGGGGCCAGGGCCCGGGCCGGGCAGGAGCCAGGGGGGCCAGGGCCCGGGCAGGGCAGGAGCCAGGGGCCAGCCCGGGGGGCGGGGTACGGCCGGCAGAGGGCTGGAGCGGGGGCGGCCGCCGCCCCCGGCCGGTGGTGGCGGGGGCGGCGGCCGGGGGTGGCGTTCGGGCCGGTGGTGGTGTCAGGGGGTGCGGATGCGCAGGGCGCGCGCGAGGTCGTCGAGCTGGTCGACGAGCTTGCGGCGCAGGCCGGGGACGATGGCCGGGTCGGCGAGGCCGCTGTGCCCGGCCTGGAGGTTGTCCTCGTCCACGGCGTGGCCGGGGAAGGCCCAGCGGCCTGCGGCTTCGGCGATGGCGGGGCCGCGGCGGGCGCCGAGGGCGATGGCGTCGGCGTAGTAGCGCGGTACGTAGTCCCGTACGAGGTCGGCCTGTTCGGGCTGCCAGAAGCCCTGGGCGGTGGCGCTGAAGAGGTAGTTGGAGAGGGAGTCGTCGTGGAAGAGGCGTTCCCAGGCTGTGGCCTTGGCCTCGGCGGTCGGGAGTGCGGCGCGGCAGCGGGCGGCGCCTTCCTCGCCGGTGGCGCTGGGGTCGGCGGCGAGGGCGGCGTCGATCTCCCTCTCCCCGGCGGCGCCGAGTACGCAGAGCCGCGCGAGGATGCGCCAGCGCAGCTCGGGGTCGAGTTCGGGGCCGCCGGGCACGGTGTCGTCCTCGAGCCAGGCGGCGAGGGTGTCGGGCTGGGTGGCGGCGTCGATGAGGGCGCGTACGGCGGCGAGCCGCAGCCCGGGGTCGGAGCCGTCCTCGGTGCGCCGCAGCAGGGCGCGGGCGATGGAGGTGAGGGTGGCGAGGGCCTCGGTGCGGTGTTCGGGGGCGAGGTAGCGGTCGGCGATGTGCTGGCGGGCGAAGGCCAGGACCCCTTGGACGATGGCCAGGTCCGCTTCCCCGGGCAGGTGTGCGTCGGCGGTGGACAGGTAGGCGGCGGGTTCCAGTTCGCCGTCGCGGACCATGTCGCGCAGGGAGTTCCAGACGACGGTCCGGGTGAGGGGGTCGGGGATGGCGGACAGGTCGCGCAGGGCGGTCTCGACGGAGGTGTCGTCGAGGCGGACCTTGGCGTAGCTGAGGTCGCCGTCGTTGAGGACGAGGAGGGCCGGGCGGGGGCCGCTGACGGAGACGACCTCGTCGGAGGGGACGTCGACGGTGAGGAGTTCGCGCGGTTCCAGGGTGTTGTCGGAGTCGCGGTCGTAGAGGCCGACGGCGATGTGGTGGGGGCGGGTGCCCTGGTGGTCGACGGTGAGGGTCCAGCCGCCGTGGCTCTCCTCGACGCGGGGGGTGAGGATGTCGATGCCGGTGGTGCGCAGCCAGATGTCGGCCCAGGCGTGGACGTCGCGGTCGGTGTGGGCGGCGAGGGAGTCGACGAAGTCGGCGAGTGAGGCGTTGGCGAACTTGTGGCGGGTGAAGTGGGTGTTGATGCCGGCGAGGAAGTCCTTCTCGCCGAGCCAGGCGACGAGTTGGCGCAGGGCGGAGGCGCCCTTGGCGTAGGAGATGCCGTCGAAGTTGAGGAGGGCGCTCGCGGTGTCGGGGACGGCGTCGGGGTCGGGGGCGACGGGGTGGGTGGTGGGCCGCTGGTCGGCGTCGTAGCCCCAGGACTTGCGGGTGACGCCGAATTCGGTCCAGGTGCCGGTGAAGCGGGTGGCTTCGGTGAGGGTCTGGTAGCCCATGTACTCGGCGAAGGACTCGTTCAGCCAGATGTCGTCCCACCAGCGCAGGGTGACGAGGTCGCCGAACCACATGTGGGCCATCTCGTGCGCGATGACCATGGCGCGGATCTGGCGTTCGGTGTCGGTGACGGCGGAGCGGTAGATGAACTCGTCGCGGAAGGTGACCAGGCCCGGGTTCTCCATGGCGCCGGCGTTGAACTCGGGGACGAAGGCCTGGTCGTAGGAGTCGAAGGGGTAGGGCTCGGAGAACTTCTGGTGGTAGCGGTCGTAGCAGTCGGTGGTGATGGAGAGGATTTCCTCGGCGTCGGCGTCGAGGTGGGGGGCGAGGGACTGCCGGCAGTGGATGCCGAAGGGGAGTCCGGCGTGCTCGGTGCGGATGCTGTGCCAGGGTCCGGCGGCGACGGCGGCGAGGTAGGTGGAGATGACGGGGGTGGGGGCGGACTTCCAGATGCCGGCGCCGTCCGTGTCGCGGTCGCCGACGCGCTCGGTGATGCCGTTGGCGAGGACGGTCCAGGGGGCGGGGGCGGTGACGGTGAACTCGAAGACGGCCTTGAGGTCGGGCTGGTCGAAGGCCGGGAAGACGCGCTGGATGTCGTCCATGAACATCTGGGTGTAGACGTACGCCTCGCCGTCCGCGGGGTCGGTGAAGCGGTGCAGGCCTTCGCCGGTGCGGGAGTAGCGCATGCGGGTGGCGATGCGCAGCTCGTGGGGGCCTTCGCCGAGGCCGGTGAGCGGGAGGCGGTTGTCGGCGAGGGCGGCCGGGTCGAGGGGGCTGCCGTCGAGTTCGGCGGAGTGCAGCTCGTCCGGTTTCAGCTCCACGAAGGTGTCTGCGGCGGTGCGGGTGGTGAACCGGATGACGGTCGTGGACTCGAAGGTCTCGTCGCCGCCGGTGAGGTCGAGGGTGACGGCGTAGTGGTGGACGTCGAGGAGCTGGGCTCGGAGCTGCGCTTCGTTGCGCGTCAGTGCGGACATGGGGCCCATGCTGCCCGAAGGGTGGGCCCCGGCCGTCTACTCTTCGCCTACTCTTCGCCCGCAGCGATCGTCTCGTGGTGGCGGATGACCTCGGCGATGATGAAGTTGAGGAGCTTCTCGGCGAAGGCGGGGTCGAGTTTGGCGTTCTCGGCGAGCTCGCGGAGCCGGGCGATCTGGCTGGCCTCGCGGGTCGGGTCGGCCGGGGGCAGCTGGTGCTTGGCCTTGAGGTGGCCGACTTGCTGGGTGCACTTGAAGCGCTCGGCGAGCATGTGGACCACGGCCGCGTCGATGTTGTCGATGCTGTCGCGCAGGCGGGCCAGCTCGGCGGTGACGTTCTCGTCGATGGCGCCGGTGGTGGCGGTGGCGGCTTCGTCGGGGGCGCTGTTGTTCATGGTTCCCGAGAATACGTGGCGGTCGCGGGTGGTTCCTCGGCCAGTCGGTCCGTGAGACGGGCGCCCGTGCCCGGAGCGGGAGGACTGCGGTGACCAGCCGGCCTCGCTCGGGGGCGGGGCGACGGTGAGGGGGCCGCCGAGGGCTTCGGCGCGTTCGGCGGGGCGTCGGGCCGCCCCGGTGGCGGTGGCCCGGGGGGGCCGTGTCGCGCAGCAGTCGTACGGTGATGGCGGGCGGGTCGGGGGAGTCGCCGGCTGCCGCCGCGCGGAGCGCCTCAACCGGCACGGCCGGGCTGGCGTCTTTGAGGAGGAAGCCGGATGCTCCTCCGTGGAGCGCGGTGGGGACGTACTCGTCGAGGTCGAAGGTCGAAGGTGGTGACGATCACGATGCGTGGGCCGTCCCGGCCGGCGAGTCGCCGGGTGACCTCAGGGCCGTCGGGCCCGGGCCCGCGGATGTCGAGGAAGTCGTCCGGGCGGTGTGCGGCGACGGTCGCGAGGGCGGCTTCGCCGTCGGCGATGTCGGCGATGTCGGCGACGGCCTCGGTGTCCGGCCGGCGTTCGAGGATCATCCGGAATCCGATCCTGCCCGTGTCCTGGTCGTCGGCGATGACCACTCTGATCGCCGTGTGCTGCCCGCCCCGCTGTCGCCCGCTGCCCGTGCGTTCGCAGGGGAGCGGCGGGCGCGTGGGCCCGCCGCCGGGCGGGGCCGGGGCAGCGGTGTTCCGGCGTGGTGCCGCTCCGGCCGGCCTTGGGTGCGTACGGGGCACGGTGCCTCGTCCTTCCGGCCCGGGTGTACCGGGCCGGAAGGACGAGGCGAGGGGGGCGCAGGAGTCGGGGGGGTCAGAGGCCGGCCGCCGCCGTCTTGATCGCGTCGGCGAAGGTGGAGACCTCGGTGTAGACGCCGGGGTAGCCGGCGCGGGCGCAGCCTTCGCCCCAGCTGACTATGCCGACCTGGATCCAGGCATTGGCGTCGTCGCGGCGGAACATGGGGCCGCCGGAGTCGCCCTGGCAGGTGTCGACGCCGCCTTCGTCGAAGCCGGCGCAGATCTCGTCGCCCGGGACGAGGGAGCTGCCGTACGCGCTCTGGCAGTCGGCGTCGGAGACGAAGGGGACGGTGGCCTTGCGCAGGTAGCGCTGCTGGCCGCCGCCTTCGCTGGTGGCGCCCCAGCCGGCGACGGTGAAGGTGCCGTTGTCGAAGTCCTTGGTCCCGGCGATTTTGAGGGTGGGCAGGTTGATGGGCTTGGCGAGCTTGATGAGGGCCCAGTCCTTGCCGGAGCCGTTGTAGCCGGGGGCCTGGAGGACCTTGGTGGACTTGACCTTGACGGCGCCGGAGCTGTTGAGGTCGACGGCTCCGGCGGTGGCGGTGATGGAGGTGTTGTTGCCGGAGCCGTTCACGCAGTGGGCTGCGGTGAGGACGATCTGCTGGGTGTAGAGGGCGCCGCCGCAGCCCATGGAGAGGCGGACCATGAAGGGGAACTCGCCCTGGGCGGCGCGGGTGCCGCCGACGACGGGGGCCTGGGCGGCGCCCGCGACGCCGGGCTGGAGGCTGACGGCGGCGAGGGCCACCGCGCCGACGGCGAGGGTGCGCTTGATGAGTGCGGCAAGGGTGGACACAGTCGACACACTGCCTTTCGTGGGGGGTTGGGCCGTGCGCGTCACCGGGTGAATGACACGTACATGTCACACCCGTGGTCCGCCGGGCATCAAGGACGCGTTTTCGGACACGGTGCGGCGCGGGGGGCGGCATGACGCAGAACGGCAGGCGCGACAGCCCGATCGAGCACGGATTTCCCCATCTCGACACCGTCCGCGCCGCGATCACGGCACTGTTCCGGCGGCTCTCGTACGACGGGATCCGGGCCTACGACACGAGCTTCGCGCCCGCCGACGCCGCCTTCACCTCCAACGACGACCTCCACCTCGGCGCGCACCGCGTGGCCTCGGCGATCGTGCACGCGCTGCGGCTGCCCGATGCCCGGATGGTGGTCTGCTTCCGGACGATGGAACAGGCGGCCACCGTGGAACTGGCCGCGGGACCCGAGTACTTCATCGAGGTCAACGACCGCTTCCGCACCCACCGCCGCGATCTGGCGGCCGCCCTGGCCCACGAGGTCACCCACGTCCTGCTGCACCGGCTGGACCTGCGCTTCCCCACCACCGCCGACAACGAGATCCTCACCGACACCGCCGCCGCCTACCTCGGGACCGGCTGGCTGCTCCTCGACGCCTACCGCGAGGACGCGCTCACCCACCAGAAGCTCGGCTACCTCACCCCCGAGGAGTTCGGCTACGTCCTCGCCCGGCGCGCCCTCCTGCTCGGCGAGGACCTCTCCGCCTGGTTCACCAGCCCCCAGGCGTACGAGGCGTACGTGCGCGGCCGCGCGCTCGCCGGCCGGGAGCTGCGCCGGGCCCCCCTGGCGGCCGCGGACCGGGCGCAGCGCCGCCGCTACGCCCGGGACAGGCGGGCGGGCACCGCCGCGCCGGGGTCCTCGTACCGGTTCGAGCAGCACCCGGCCGGGACGCGGGTGAGCTTCCCGTGCCCGGTGTGCGGGCAGCGGCTGCGGCTGCCGGTCCGCGGGCCGGTGCGCGCCCGCTGCGGGCTGTGCCGGACGGTGCTGGACTGCGACACCTGACCGGGCCGGGGCCCCGCCCGCCCGACCACCCGACCGCCCGCCCGCCCGACCACCCGACCGACCGACCGCCCGCGCAGCCGCCGCGCCCTCGGAGAACATGTTGGGGTCGCTGCGGTTCGGCGCGTGGAACTAGTGGGTAGTGATATCCCATCGCACGAGTGAAGGATCCGGTCCCGACCCCTCGCCAGGGGGCCGGGGCCGTTTTCCTGTGCCGGGCCCGTCCGGGGCCCCGTAGCGCCCCGGTGCCCGCGTACGGAGCGGCGGGGCCGGGGGCTCTGCCGCCCCCGGCCCCGCCGCTCCCCCGGCATCGCTCACGCCGCCACCGGCTCGGCGTCCGAGGGCGCCGGTTCGGGGGACACCGCCGTGCGCGGCAGGGCCAGGCAGAGCACCGCGCTGAGCAGGAATCCGGCGGCCACCCAGGGCATGGCGGTGGTCAGTGCGTGCGTGGGGCTGCCGTCGGCGAGGGCGCCGAAGAAGACACTGCCGATGACGGCCGCGCCCAGGGCGCCGCCGAACTGCTGGGCGGTGGAGAAGATGCCGGAGGCTCCGCCCGCGATGTCGGCGGGGACGGCGGACAGGACGACGTTCACCAGCGGCACGACCAGGAAGCCGAGTCCGGCGCCCGCGACGAGCAGGCCGGGGGCGAGCGGCCAGGCGCCGGTGTGCGCGGCGGTGGATGCGCAGACGGCGTACCAGACCCCGGCGAAGCCGCCCGCCATCAGCAGCGCGCCGGCGGCGAGCACGAGGCGGCCGAAGCGGGCGGCGAGGGAGTCGGCGGCGGGGGCGGTCAGGAAGCTGCCGACGGAGAAGGCGACGGTGAGCACGCCGGCCTGCATCGGGGTGTAGCCCTCGCCGCCCTGGAGCCAGATCGCGAAGATGAGGAAGAAGCCCTGTATGCCGACGGAGAAGAGCAGTTGGACGGCGAGGCCGACGGAGAAGGCGGGGAGCCGGAAGGCGCGGGCGGGCAGCAGCGGTACGGTCGTTCCGCGCCGGCGGGCTTCGAGGACGCCGAGGCCGATGACGGCGAGGACCCCCGCGGCCAGGCACAGCCAGCCCCACAGCGGCCAGCCGCCCGCCTCGCCCTGGACGAGCGGCAGCACGATGGCGATCAGGGCGCCGGCGAGGACGAGGCTGCCGGCCAGGTCGGGGCGGCCGGCGCCGCGCTCGCGGGTGGCGGGGACCAGGACGGCTCCGGCCAGGCAGGCGGCCAGGGCGACCGGTACGTTGACGAGGAAGACGGACCGCCAGCCCCAGCCGAACAGGTCGGCGTCGGTGAGCAGGCCGCCGAGGAGCAGTCCGACGGCGGAGGCGAAGCCGGCGACGGCCCCGTACATCCCGAAGGCGGCGCCGCGCTCCTTGCCCTGGAACAGGGTCCGGAAGGAGCCGAGCACCTGGGGCATCAGCAGGGCGGCCATGACGCCCTGCACGGCGCGGGCGGCGATCAGCTGGCCGGGGGTCTGGGCGATGCCGCAGCCGAGGCTGGCGAGCCCGAAGCAGGCGGTCCCGGCGAGGAAGAGGGTCTTGCGCCCGTACCGGTCGCCGAGGTGCCCGGAGACGATGAGGGTGGCGGCGAAGCCGAGGAGGTAGGCGGAGACGAGCCACTGCAGGGCGCTCTGTGAGGCGTGCAGGTCCCGGCCGATGGAGGGGATGGCGACGTTGACGATGGTCACGTCGAGCAGGTCCATGAGCGCGGCGGCCATCATGACGGCGGCGGCGGCCCAGCGGCGCGGATAGGGGGTCGGGGGCAGGGGCGCGGGCGTGGTCATGGCGGCCTCCAAAGTCTTTCGTTCGGACGAACGAAAGACTGACGCGGAGGCCGCTGCGACCGCAACCCTTTCGTTCGCTCGAACTAAATACTTGGTACGGTGGACGCCATGAGCGACGAGACGGACCCCCGCAGGGACGCGGTACTGGCCGAGCTGAACCGCACGGGCCGGGAGACGAGCGCGGCGACCGTGATGTTCCACGAGGCCGCGGCCGCGAAGCAGGGGCTCAGCGCGACCGAGACGAAGACCCTGGACCTGCTCCAGCGGCGCGGCCCGCTGACGGCGAAGGAGCTGTCCCAGCACTCGGGACTCGCCCCGGCCTCGGTGACGGGCCTGGTCGACCGGCTGGAGCTCAAGGGCTACGTCCGCCGGCTCAAACACCCGACGGACAAGCGGCGGATCCTGGTGGAGGCGCTGCCGGAGCGGCTGTCGGAGCTCCGGCCGGTGTTCGAGGACTGGGCCCGCGAGGTGGCGGAGCTGTGCGACGAGTTCACGACGGCCGAACTGGAAACGGTGATCCGCTTCCTCCAGGGCTCCAACGCCCGCCAACTGCGCGCGGCGGCCCGCCTGTCGGAGTCCTGACCCCGGCCGCCCGCGCCGCCGGGATCCTCGAACGCCACCCGCGGGGCGGGGCGCCCCGGATCCGGACCCCGGCCCGCAGCACCCGGCCTCCGGCCCCTACCCGCAGCCCGCGCAGGCGCGGGAAGGCCCGGCCTACTCGGCTCCGTAGACCGGGTGCGGGGGTTCGGACTCCGCGAGGAGCTTCGTCGCCGCCTCGCCCGCCTCGGCCGGGGTCCAGCGGGCTCCGCGGTCCGCGGTCGGGCCCGGGCGCCAGCCCTCCATCACCGTGATCCGGCCGCCCTCCGCCTCGAAGACCCGGCCCGTGACGCCCGCCGAGGCGTCCGAGCCGAGCCACACCACCAGCGGCGACACGTTCTCCGGGGCCATCGCGTCGAACGCGCCCTCCCCCGGGTCCGCCATCGTCTCCGCGAAGGTCTGCTCCGTCATCCGCGTCCGCGCCGCCGGGGCGATCGCGTTGACCTGGACCCCGTACCGGCCCATCTCCGCCGCCGCGACCAGCGTCATGCCGAGGATGCCGGCCTTGGCCGCGCTGTAGTTGCCCTGCCCGACCGAGCCCAGCAGGCCCGCCCCCGAGGAGGTGTTGACCACCCGTGCCGCCACCGGGCGGCCCGCCTTCGCCTCGGCCCGCCAGTGCGCCGCGGCGTACTTCAGCGGCAGGAAGTGCCCCTTCAGATGCACCCGCATCACCGCGTCCCAGTCCGCCTCCTCCAGGTTCACCAGCATCCGGTCCCGCAGGAACCCGGCGTTGTTGACCAGCGTGTCCAGCCGGCCGAACGCTGTCAGCGCCGCCCTGACCAGGGAGGACGCACCTTCCGGCGAAGCGATGTCCTCGCCGTGCGCCACCGCCTCACCGCCCAGCGCCCGGATTTCCGCGACCACCTGCCCGGCCGGGCTGTCCTCCCCCGGCTGCCCGTCGAGGCCCACGCCCAGGTCGTTGACCACGACCTTCGCCCCCTCCGCCGCGAAGGCCAGCGCGTGGGCCCGGCCCAGCCCCCGCCCCGCGCCCGTCACGATGACCACACGACCCTCGGCAAGTCCCATCTCAGCTCTCCTTGTTGACAGTTGCCGCATCCAGAAATGCCGGGCGCTCCCCGCCCCCGTGAACGAGCAGGCTCGCCCCGCTGACATACCCCGCCCGGCCGGAGGCCAGAAACACCGCCGCCGCCCCGACGTCCGCGGGCTCCGCCAGCCTCCCCAGCGGAACCGTCGCGCCCACGGCCGCGATCCCCGCCTCGTCCCCGTAGTGCAGGTGCGCCAGCTCGGTCCGCACCATGCCCAGCACCAGCGAGTTCACCCGTACCTCGGGGGCCCATTCCACGGCCATGGACCGGGCCAGGTTCTCCAGCCCCGCCTTCGCCGCCCCGTACGCCGCCGTCCCGGGCGAGGGCCGGGTCCCGCTGACGCTGCCGATCATCACCACCGAGCCGTGCGCCTCCCGCAGCCACGGATACGCCGCCAGCGAGGCCGTCATCGGCGCCACCAGGTTCAGCTCGACGACCCGCGCGTGCCGCTGCGCCTCGCCCTCCCCCAGCAGCCGGTACGGGGTCCCGCCCGCGTTGTTCACCAGGCAGTCGAGCCGCCCGTACCGGCGCCCGACCGCCTCGAAGAACTCCTGTACGGCGGCCGGATCGCGCAGGTCCAGCGCGGCGAACGAGGCCGTGCGCCCGTCCGCGCACACCGGTTCCCGCGGCGGGCGGCGGGCGCAGACGACGACCTCCGCGCCCGCCCCGAGGAACGACCGGGCGATGCCGGCGCCGACGCCGCGGGTTCCGCCGGTGACGACGGCAACCCTCCCGTCGAGCTCCATAGGCTGCTACCTTCCTCACCTAACAAATGTTTGGTGGAAAGGTAGCTGATCCTCTGATGGGTGTCTCCACCTCAAGCACCGGCAAGGGCGTCGCACTGGTCACCGTCGACTTCCCGCCCGTCAACGCCCTTCCCGTGCAGGGCTGGTACGACCTCGCCGACGCCCTGCGCGCGGCCGGCCGCGACCCCGGGACCCGGTGTGTCGTCCTGGCTGCCGAGGGCCGCGGCTTCAACGCCGGCGTCGACATCAAGGAGATGCAGCGCGACACCGGCCACGCCTCCCTCATCGGCGCCAACCGCGGCTGCTACGAGGCCTTCGCCGCCGTGTACGAGTGCGAGGTGCCGGTCGTCGCGGCCGTGCACGGATTCTGCCTGGGCGGCGGCATCGGCCTCGTCGGCAACGCCGACGCGATCGTGGCGAGCGAGGACGCGTCCTTCGGGCTCCCCGAGCTCGACCGGGGTGCGCTCGGCGCCGCCACCCACCTGGCCCGCCTGGTCCCGCAGCACCTGATGCGCGTCCTCTACTACACCTCCCGCACCGCCACCGCCGCCGAACTGCACGCGCACGGCTCGGTCTGGAAGGTGGTCCCGCGCGCGGAGCTGCGGGCGGCGGCCCTCGGGCTCGCCGCCGAGATCGCCGAGAAGGACGGCTACCTGATCCGGCTGGCCAAGGCGGCCATCAACGGCATCGACCCCGTCGACGTGCGGCGCAGCTACCGCTTCGAGCAGGGGTTCACCTTCGAGGCCAACCTCAGCGGGGTCGCCGACCGGGTCCGCGACACCTTCGGAGAGCCAGGAGAGAAGGAGCGCTCATGACCGACAAGTCCATGACCCCGGAAGAGGTGGTCGGGCAGCTGCGCAGCGGGATGACCCTCGGCATCGGCGGGTGGGGATCACGGCGCAAGCCCATGGCCCTGGTACGGGCACTGCTCCGTTCCGAGATCACCGATCTCACCGTGATCTCGTACGGCGGCCCCGACGTCGGCCTGCTCGCGGCCGCCGGCCGGATCCGCAGGCTCGTCGCGCCCTTCGCCACCCTCGACTCCATCCCGCTGGAGCCGCATTTCCGGGCCGCCCGCGAGAGCGGCGCCTTCACCCTCACGGAGCTCGACGAGGCCATGTTCATGTGGGGCCTGCATGCCGCCGCGAACCGGCTCCCCTTCCTCCCCGTCCGCGCCGGCCTCGGCTCCGATGTCATGCGGGTCAACCCGGAGCTGCGGACCGTCACCTCCCCCTACGCCGACGGCGAGGAGCTCGTCGCCGTCCCCGCCCTGCGCATGGACGCCGCGCTGGTCCACCTGGGCCGGGCCGACCGCCTCGGCAACGGCCAGTACCTGGGCCCGGACCCGTACTTCGACGACCTGTTCTGCGAGGCCGCCGACGCCGCGTACGTCTCCTGCGAGCAGCTCGTGGAGACCGCCGAGCTCTCCAAGGCCGGGCCCCCGCAGTCCCTGCTGGTCAGCCGGCACTCCGTCACCGGCGTCGTCGAGACCCCGAACGGGGCGCACTTCACTTCCTGCGTCCCCGACCACGGGCGCGACGAGGCCTTCCAGAAGCTGTACGCGACCACCCCCTGGCCCGAGTTCTCCGCCCGCTTCCTCTCCGGCGGCAGCGAGCACGCCTACCAGTCGGCCGTCCGGGCCTGGCACGAGGAGCAGCAGTGAGCACAGCGACGGCCGCGTCCCGCGCGGAGTACTGCGTGATCGCCTGCGCCGAGGCCTGGCGCGACAACGGCGAGGTGCTCGCCAGCCCGATGGGCCTGATCCCGTCCTTCGGGGCCCGGCTGGCGAAGCGGACCTTCTCCCCCGACCTCCTCCTGACCGACGGCGAGGCCATGCTCGTCGGCCCGGGCGGCGAGGCCGAGGGCTGGCTCCCGTACCGGCGCCACCTCACGATGGTCACCGGCGGGCGCCGGCACGTGATGATGGGCGCCAGCCAGATCGACCGGTTCGGCAACCAGAACATCTCCTGCATCGGCGACTGGGCCCGGCCGGCCCGCCAGCTCCTCGGGGTGCGCGGCGCGCCCGTCAACACCCTGAACAACCCGGTGAGTTATTGGGTTCCGAGGCATTCCCCGCGGGTGTTCGTCGAGCGGGTCGACATGGTGAGCGGGGTCGGCTACGACCGGGCCGAGGCGGCCGGGGTGACCCGCTTCCACCGGCTCCCGCGGGTGGTCAGCGATCTCGGCGTCTTCGATTTCACCGGCCCGGACCACTCGATGCGCCTGGCCTCCCGCCACCCCGGCGTCACCGTCGAACAGGTCCGGGCGGCCACCGGGTTCGCCCTGGCGGCCGCCGACGAGGTCCCGTACACGCGGGAGCCGACCGCCGAGGAGCTGCGGCTGATCCGCGAGGTGATCGACCCGAAGGGGCTGCGCGACCGGGAAGTGCGGGTCTGACGCGATGGAGACGGCATTCACCAGGCTGGTCGGTGTCGAGCACCCGATCGTGCAGACGGGCATGGGCTGGGTGGCCGGCCCCCGGCTGGTCTCGGGCGCCGCCAACGCGGGCGCCCTGGGCATCCTGGCCTCGGCGACGATGACGGTGGACCAGCTGCGGGCGGCGGTCCGCGAGGTCAGGTCCCGTACGGACGCCCCGTTCGGGGTCAATCTGCGCGCGGACGCGGGGGACGCAGGCGAGCGCGTCCGGCTGATCATCGACGAGGGTGTACGGGTCGCCTCGTTCGCGCTGGCGCCCTCCCGGGAGCTGATCGCCCGGCTGAGGGACGCGGGTGTGGTGGTGATCCCGTCGATCGGGGCCCGGCGGCACGCCGAGAAGGTCGCGGCCTGGGGGGCCGACGCGGTGATCGTGCAGGGGGGCGAGGGCGGCGGGCACACCGGGGACGTGGCCACGACGGTGCTGCTGCCGCAGGTGGTCGACGCGGTGGACATCCCGGTGGTCGCGGCGGGCGGCTTCCACGACGGGCGCGGTCTGGTCGCCGCGCTGGCGTACGGGGCGGCGGGCATCGCCATGGGCACCCGCTTCCTGCTGACCTCCGACTCCACCGTGCCGGACGCGGTCAAGGCCCGGTACCTGGCGGCCGGCGTCAAGGACGTCACCGTCACGACGGCCGTGGACGGGATGGCGCACCGGATGCTCCGTACCGAGCTCGTCGCGTCCCTGGAGCGGGCGGGCCGCACCCGGGCCCTGGCCCGGGCGGTCCGGCACGCGGCCGCCTTCCGCAGGCTCTCCGGGCTGTCCTGGCCGCAGATGGTGCGCGACGGCCTCGCGATGAGACACGGCAAGGACCTGTCCTGGAGCCAGGTCCTGCTCGCCGCGAACACCCCGATGCTCCTCAAGGCGTCCATGGTCGAGGGCCGTACGGACCTCGGCGTCATGGCATCGGGCCAGGTCGCGGGGGTGATCGAGGATCTGCCGTCCTGTGCGGAGCTCGTCGCCCGCGTCATGGCCGAGGCACACACCGTGCTGGCACGACTGGAACGCCTGCACTCGCTCGACGCCCTGCCACCACCAGGGTGATCCCCCTTCTCCTCCACAGGAGTCGCCACCGATGAGCCGTGCACGAATCCGCCTGGTGACCGCGGTGCTCGCTTCCGCTCTCGTCATCGCCGCCCTGCCCGCAGCCGCCGCGCACGCCGCGCCGGCGGCGGGCGCCACCGCCTCCCGCCGGTACCACCCACTGACAGAAACGATTCGTCAGATCCCCCTCCAAGGCGCGGTCAACGTCCGCGACCTGGGCGGCTACCGGACCTGGACCGGCGGGCAGGTCCGCCAGGGGCTGGTCTACCGCTCCGACGCACTGAGCAAGCTGACCCAGGCGGACATCACCGCCGTCTCCGGTCTCGGCCTCACGAAGGTCGTCGATTTCCGCATCCCGACGGAGCTCCGGTACGACGGCGCCGACCGGCTGCCCGCGGGGCTCACCTCCACCTCCCGTCCGGTCAGCGACCTCGGCCTGTACGGGACCCTCCTCGGCGCGATCTCCAGCGGCGACCCCGCCACGCAGGAGCAGATGCTCGGAGGCGGCCGCGCCGAGGCCTACATGCGCGACATCTACCGCACCTTCGTGACCGGTCCCGAGAACCGGGCGCAGTTCGCGGCGACCCTGCGGGAGATCGCGGACGGCGGCCAGGGCCCTCTCCTGTACCACTGCACCTCGGGCAAGGACCGGACGGGCTGGATGAGCTATGTCCTGCTGCGCGCCCTTGCCGTCCCCGAGGACACGGCCACGCGCGACTACCTCGCGTCGAACACGTTCCGCGCCGCGTACGACGCCCAGGTGCGGGCGGGCCTGAAGCAGTCGGGGCGGATGCAGAATCCGGACCTGCTGATCCCGCTCCAGGAGGTCCGGCAGGACTACCTGAACGCGGCGACCGCGCAACTCGCCGCGGACTACGGCGGCTTCTACGCCTACCTCACGGACGGCCTCGGCCTGGACGTGCGGACGCTCGCGAAGCTCCAGACCAAACTGGTCCGGTAGCAGAACGCCGGGCAGCGCACTCGCGCTGCCCGGCGTACCGGAATGCCTGTCAGAACCTCAGGGCCTCAGAGCCTCAGGGCCTCAGGGCCTCAGGAGCTCGTACGCCCCGCCGCGGGACGCCCGCCACCCGAGCGGCGGCGCGCACCGGCCGGAGCACCGCCGGAGCGGGAACCGCCCTGGCCGCCGCCCTGGCCGCGGGTGCCGCCCTGGGCGCCGCCCTGGCCGCGGGCGCCGGTCTGGCCGCCGCCCTGGCCTGCGCCGGAGCGGGCCCGACGCGGACGGCCCTCGCCCGCACCGGTCGGCGTACCGCCGCCCTGCGCGGCGGAGGAGCCGCCGGAGCGACGGCGCGGGTTCGCGGAACGGCCACTGCCGCCGCCCTGGCCGCCGGAACGCCGGGCCGCCGGGGCCGGCTGCGGCACCTCCAGCACCACGGGGATGCCCGAGGGCTCCTTGGCGCCGGTGAGCCGGGACAGCTCCTCGTCGGAGGACTTGATCTGCGCGGTGCGCGGGGAGATCCCGGCGTCCGACATCAGGCGGGACATCTCCCGCCTCTGGTCGGGCAGCACCAGGGTGACCACGCTGCCGGACTCGCCGGCGCGGGCGGTACGGCCGCCGCGGTGCAGGTAGTCCTTGTGGTCGGTCGGCGGGTCGATGTTGACGACCAGGTCGAGGTCGTCGATGTGGATGCCTCGCGCGGCCACGTTGGTGGCGATCAGCGCGGTGACCTCGCCCGTCTTGAACCAGTCCAGGGTCCGGTTGCGCTGCGGCTGGGAACGGCCGCCGTGCAGGCCGGAGGCGCGGACGCCGTCCGCGAGGAGCTTCTTGACCATGCGGTCGACACCGCGCTTGGTGTCCACGAACATGATCACCCGGCCGTCGCGTGCGGCTATGCGCGTCGCCACGGCCTTCTTGTCGGTCTCGTCCATGACGTACAGGACGTGGTGCTCCATGGTGGTGACCGCACCGGCCGACGGGTCGACGGAGTGGCCGACCGGGTCGTGCAGGAACATCTTGACGAGCTTGTCGATGTTCTTGTCGAGGGTCGCCGAGAACAGCATGGTCTGACCCTCGGGCTCGACCTGCTTGAGCAGGGCGGTGACCTGCGGCATGAAGCCCATGTCGGTCATCTGGTCGGCCTCGTCGAGGACGGTGATGGCGACCTGCGAGAGGTCGGCGTCACCGCGGTCGATGAGGTCCTTCAGACGGCCGGGGGTGGCGACGAGCACCTCGGCGCCGCGGCGCAGGGCGCCCGACTGCCGGTTGATCGACATGCCGCCGACGACGGTCGCGATGCGCAGGTTGACGGCCGTGGCGTACGGGGCCAGGGCGTCGGTCACCTGCTGCGCGAGCTCACGCGTCGGTACGAGCACCAGCGCGAGCGGCTGCTTCGGCTGTGCGCGGCGGCCGGCGGTGCGGGCCAGCAGCGCCAGGCCGAAGGCCAGCGTCTTGCCGGAGCCGGTGCGGCCGCGGCCGAGCAGGTCACGGCCGGCGAGCGAGTTCGGCAGCGTCGCGGCCTGGATCGGGAACGGCTCGGTGACGCCCTGGGCGGCGAGGGTCTTCAGCAGCGCCTCGGGCATGCCCATGTCCTCGAACGCGGCCACCGGCGGCAGGGCCGGGGTCAGCGGTTCGGGCATGGTGAATTCTTGGGGCCTGGCGACGGGGGCGGACTTCTGCCGTCCCGCGCCAGCCTTCGGACGCCCCTGGGCCGCACCTCGACCCCGGGTGGGGCGGCGGCTGGGTCGTGCGGAGCTGGAGCTGGTCATGCGAGAAAGCCCTCCTGAAACCGACAGGTAAAACAAAGTGCGAGACAGCAGACAAGCCGGGGCCCGCACCTCGCGGTGCGGACCCCGGCATGCTGAAGTACTTAGTTGGCGGGGAGGATGTTCTCCGCCTGCGGGCCCTTCTGGCCCTGGGTCACGTCGAAGGACACGCGCTGGCCCTCCTGGAGCTCACGGAAGCCCTGGGTGGCGATGTTCGAGTAGTGGGCGAACACGTCCGGACCGCCACCGTCCTGCTCGATGAAGCCGAAGCCCTTTTCCGAGTTGAACCACTTCACGGTGCCAAGTGCCATTTTAAATCTCCTGAATAGGCGGCAAAGGGCCCCATCCGGAGATTCCGGCAAAACAATAAAAGCGCCTGCGGAGCATTCCCGTCAGGCGCACATAAAGTTCATGGGTACCACAACTGCAACGCTCCTAAAGCTAGCACACCTCGGCCGGGGAGTGTCACGGGTGGCGCGCGATCTCCTTCCCGCGTGGTACGCGGATACCCCTCCGGGGTGATTCGCTCGTCCGCTGGCAGCCGGGTACGGCTCGGGGCGGTGATCCACATCGAGGACGCCGACCCCGAGTCGATGCGCGGCCACGGCCCCGGCCGGCGCCCACGGCACTAGGGGGTGTCCGGCGGATCATGGCCGGGCCCGGGCCGCCGGACACCCCCTAGAGGCGCTCGATGATCGTCACGTTGGCCTGGCCGCCGCCCTCGCACATGGTCTGGAGACCGAACCGGCCGCCCGTTCGCTCCAGTTCGTGGAGCAGCGTGGTCATCAGCTTCACCCCGGTGGCACCCAGCGGATGGCCCAGCGCGATGGCCCCGCCGTTGACGTTCACCCGTTCGGGGTCGGCGCCGGTCTCCTTCAGCCAGGCCAGGACGACCGGGGCGAACGCCTCGTTGATCTCCACCAGGTCGATGTCGTCCAGCGACATGCCCGTCTTCTTCAGGGCGTACGCCGTCGCCGGGATCGGCGCCGACAGCATCCGGATCGGGTCTTCGCCCCGCACGGACAGATGGTGGATGCGGGCCCGCGGCCGCAGGCCGTGTTCCGCCACCGCCCGCTCGGAGGCGATCAGCATCGCCGCCGCGCCGTCCGAGACCTGCGAGGAGACGGCCGCGGTGATGGTGCCGCCCTCGACCACCGGCCGCAGGCCCGCCATCTTCTCCAGGGTGGTGTCGCGGCGGGGGCCCTCGTCGACGCGGACGTCCCCGTACGCGACGGTCTCGCGGCCGAAGCGGCCCTCGTCGATCGCGCACAGGGCCCGCTGATGGGACCGCAGGGCGAACTCCTCCATGTCGCGGCGCGAGATCCCCCACTTCTGTGCGATCAGCTGCGCGCCGTGGAACTGGTTCACCGGCGCGTCGCCGTACCGGGCCCGCCAGCCCTCGCTGCCCGCGTACGGGCCCTCGGTGAGGCCCAGCGGTTCCGCCGCCCGCCGGGACGCGAAGGCGATCGGGATCATCGACATGTTCTGGGTCCCGCCCGCGACGACCAGGTCCTGGGTCCCGGAGAGCACGCCCTGCGCCGCGAAGTGGACGGCCTGCTGCGAGGAGCCGCACTGGCGGTCCACCGTGACCCCCGGCACCTCCTCCGGCAGCCCCGCCGCCAGCCACGCCGTGCGCGCGATGTCCCCGGCCTGCGGGCCCACCGCGTCCAGGCAGCCGAAGACCACGTCCTCCACGGCGGCCGGGTCCACCCCGGAACGTTCGACCAGCGCCTTCAGGACGTGCGCGCCCAGGTCGGCCGGGTGGACCGCGGACAGGCCGCCGCCCCGCCGCCCCACGGGGGTGCGTACCGCTTCGACTATGTAGGCCTCGGGCATCGGGACTCCTCGGATCGGGTTACGTACGCAGGGCGATCCCGTCCAGGACCATGGACAGGTACTGGCGGGCGATCTCCTCGGGACTGTGCTGTCCTCCCGGCCGGTACCAGGAGGCCGCCACCCACACCGTGTCGCGGACGAAGCGGTAGGTGAGGCGGACGTCGAGGTCGGCGCGGAAGACCTGGGCGGCGACCCCGCGTTCCAGCGTCCCCAGCCAGGCCTTCTCGAACTTCTGCTGCGAGTCGGACAGGTAGTGGAAGCGGGGCTGCGCGGACAGGTGCCGCGATTCCTTCTGGTAGATCGCGACGGCGGCGCGGTGCCGGTCGATCTCCCGGAAGGACTCGGTGACGAGGGCCTCGATGGTCTCCCGGGGGCCGAGGCCGGCGGCGAGGACGGTGTCGTAGCCGTCCCACAGCTCGGTGAGGAAGGCGGAGAGGATCTCGTCGAGCATCGATTCCTTGGAATCGAAGTGGTAGTAGAGGCTGCCGGCGAGCATGCCGGCGGCGTCGGCGATCTTGCGGACGGTGGTGGCGTTGTAGCCCTGGGCGGCGAAGACCTCGGCGGCGGTGTCGAGGAGCTCTTTGCGCCGCTCGGGAGACGCGGTCACCTGCGGCTTCTTCTTGTTCGTTGGCACGCGCCCATTCTCGGCCTAGGCGCGCTGGCTGCTGACCGGGACGGTCTCGCCGGTCATGTACGACGCGTAGCCGCTGGCCAGGAACACGATGACGTTGGCGATCTCCCACGGTTCGGCGTACCGGCCGAAGGCCTCGCGGGCCGTCAGTTCGCGCAGCAGTTCCTCGCTGGTGACCTTCGCCAGGTGCGGGTGCATGGCCAGGCTCGGGGCGACCGCGTTGACGCGTACGCCGAACTCGGCCGCCTCCAGTGCCGCGCAGCGGGTCAGCGCCATCACCCCGGCCTTGGCGGCGGCGTAGTGGGCCTGGCCGCTCTGGGCGCGCCAGCCGACGACGGAGGCGTTGTTGACGATGACCCCGCGCCCGGTGCCGGCCGCCTTGAAGGAGCGCAGGGCGGCGCGGGTGCAGCGGAAGGTGCCGTTCAGGGTGACGTCGAGGACCTTGCCCCACTGTTCGTCGGTCATGTCGACGAGGGCGGCGGTGCCGCCGAGGCCGGCGTTGTTGACGACGACGTCCAGGCCGCCGTGGGTCTGCTCGGCGAGCGCGAAGAGGGCCCGGACCTGGTCCTCGTCGGTGACGTCGCACGGCAGGGAGGCGACGCGGCCGGCGCCGAACTCGGCGGCGAGGGCCTCCTCGGTCTCCTTCAGGCGGCGGGCGTGCGCGTCGCCGATGACGATGCGGGCGCCCTCCTCCAGGAAGCGGCGGGCGGTGGCTCCGCCGATCCCGGCCCCGGCGGCGGCGGTGACGACGGCGGTGCGGCCGTCCAGCAGGTGGTGGCCGGCCACGTAGCGGGGCTCGTTCATGCGCACTCCTCGACGCTGCTCATGGCCGTACGGTAACCTACCAAACACTTGTTAGGGAAGCGTGAACGGGGGCGGGCACCTGATGGATCTGACCCAGACGGCGGAGGTGGCGGCCTTCCGGGCCGAGGCCCGGGCCTGGCTGGCCCGGCACGTGCCCGCCTCCCCCCTCCCCTCCCTGGAGACGGCGCGGGGCTTCGCGGCGCACCGGGAGTGGGAGGCGCGGCTGCACGCGGACCGCTGGTCGGCCGTGTCCTGGCCCGAGGAGTACGGGGGCCGGGGCGTGGACATCGAGCGGTGGCTGGTCTTCGAGGAGGAGTACTGGGCGGCGGGCGCGCCCGGCCGGGTCTCCCAGAACGGCATCAGCCTCCTCGCGCCGACCCTCTTCGACCACGGCACCCCCGAGCAGCGGGCCCGGGTACTGCCGCCGATGGCGAGCGGCGAGGTGATCTGGGCGCAGGCCTGGTCGGAGCCGGAGTCGGGCTCCGACCTGGCCTCGCTGACGTCGCGGGCGGTGCGCGCCGAGGGCGGCTGGCTGCTGTCCGGGCAGAAGACCTGGTCCTCGCGGGCGGCGTTCGCGGACCGGGCGTTCGGCATCTTCCGTACGGACCCCGGGGCCGCGAGGCCGCACCAGGGGCTGACGTACCTGATGTTCGACCTGCGGGCGCCGGGGGTGACGGTGCGGCCCATCGGGCGGCTGGACGGCAAGCCCGCCTTCGCGGAGCTCTTCCTCGACGAGGTCTTCGTACCGGACGCGGACGTGATCGGGGAGCCGGGGCAGGGCTGGCGGATCGCCATGTCGACGACGGGCAACGAGCGCGGGCTGACGCTGCGCTCGCCGGGGCGCTTCCTGGCGGCGGCCGACCGGCTGGTCGCGCTGTGGCGGGCGGCCGGGGATCCGGGGGACACGGCGCTGCGGGACCGGGTGGCGGACGCGGTGGTCGGGGCGCGGGCGTACGAGCTGTTCACCTGGGCGGGCGCCTCGCGGTTCGCGGCGGGCGAGCGCATCGGCGCCGAGTCCAGCCTGAACAAGGTGTTCTGGTCGGAGTACGACATCGCCCTGCACGAGACGGCACTGGACCTGCTGGGCGCGGACGCGGAGCTGGCGGAGGGCGCGTGGGCGGAGCCCTGGGTCTTCTCGCTGGCCGGGCCGATCTACGCGGGCACCAACGAGATCCAGCGCGACATCATCGCCGAGCGCCTGCTCGGCCTGCCGAAGGGCCGCCGCTGATGCGCTTCCTGCCGACCGCTCAGCAGTCGGACTTCGCCCGTACGCTCCGCGGCCTGCTCGGCGCCTCGGACGTCCCGGCGGCCGTACGGGCCTGGGGCGCCGGGGACCAGGGACCGGGGCGGGCGGTGTGGTCCCGGCTCGCGGGGACGGGTCTGTTCGCGCTGGCGGCGGACGAGGCGTACGGCGACCTGGGAGGGCTGGGGCTGCTGCCGGTGGAACTGGCCGTCGGCTTCGTGGAGCTGGGTCGGGCCGGGATGCCGGGTCCGGTGGTGGAGACGGCCGCGGCGGCCGTGCTCCTGTCGGCGCTCGGGGAGGAGGAGCCGGCGAAGCGCTTCCTGCCGGGGCTGGTGGCGGGCGAGGCCCTGGCCACGCTGACGCTGCCGGGCGGGAGTCCGTACGCCCTGGACGCGGACGCGGCGGCGTACTGCTTCACGGTGTCGGCGGCCGGCGAGCTCCGCCTGGCGGGTGGCCCCGCCGGCGGCGAGGGCGGGCTGCTGCGGTCCACGGACCCGGCCCGCCGGCTGCTGCGGCCCGCGGCGGAGGGCGAACTGCTGGCCTCCGGTCCCCCGGTCCTGGCGGCGGCGGGGACGGCCCTGGGCTGGGCGCGGCTGCTGACGGCGGCCCAGTGCCTGGGCGTGGGCGAGGCCCTGCTGGCCCGCACGGTGGAGTACGCGAAGCAGCGCACGCAGTTCGGCACGCCGATCGGCGGCTTCCAGGCGGTGAAGCACCGGCTGGCGGACACGCTGCTGGCCCTCGAGTTCGCGCGCCCGCTGGTGTGGGCGGCGGCGCTGGGCCTGGCGCCGTGGGAGGTCGCGGCGGCGAAGCTGGCCGCGGGCGAGGCGGCGTACGCGGCGGCCATGACGGCGCTGCAGATCCACGGGGCGGTCGGCTACACGGAGGAGCTCGACCTCTCCCTGTGGCTGCGCAAGGCGCGGCCACTGCGCGACGCGTGGGGGGCGCCGTCGGCGTGCCGGGCGGTGGTGCTTCAGGAACGAGAGCGGTAGTACGTCGCGAGAGCGGTGTTCACGAGGACGATCCCGGCGAACCAGAGGCCGACGGCCCGGTGCCCGAGCGCGAGGAGCGCGAGGGCGGCGGCGCCGAACACCAGCACCTTCACCGCGAGCTGCGCGGCGAGCGGGACGGCGAACCGGGCCTTGGGCGCGGCGAACGCCCCCCACAGGACGGCGGCGGCGAGCGGAGCGGCCACGGCGAGCCAGAGGCCGACGGTGGAGCCCCACCAGGCGAGGACGCCGAGGGCCACGACCTCCAGCACGAAGGCGAGGCCCTCGTTGGCGAGGAAGAAGGGCCGCGCTCCAGGACGTCTCGCAGGACTGGTACGGCTCATGCGACGGCCACGCTGAGGGTGACGACGTAGCGCTCCTCGACCGTCCCGTCGGGGAACAGGGCGGTCAGCCGCGCCCGCTCCGCGTCGAGGAACTCCCGCGTGCCGTCCGGGCCGAGCATCAGGAAGGCCGAGTGGCTGGCGTGGTTGGCGAGGTGGACGTCGAGCGGGATCCGGCGCGACCAGCGCACTTCGCGGGTGGTGAACGCCAACTCGGCCGGCAGGCCGCGGAAGGTGCTCCCGTCGGCGTCGAACAGGCCCCGGATCCGCTCGTCCTGCTCGGCGATCCAGGGGACGGCGGAGTCCATGTCGTTCCACCAGAGCGCGAGCGCGCCGCCGGGGCGCAGTACGCGGCGGGCCTCGGGGACGGACCGGGCGGGGTCGGTCCAGTGCCAGGCCTGGGCGTACGTGAGGAAGTCGAACCCGGCGGTGGCGAGCGGCAGCCGGTCGCCGTCCCCGCGCACGAGCGGGATCCCGGGGTTCGCGCGCCGGAACTCGGCGGCCATGCCCTCGCCCGGCTCGACGGCGACGACGTCCGCACCGCGGGCTTGCAGGAGCCTGGTGGCGATCCCGGTCCCGGCCCCCACGTCGGCCACCCTGGCCCCTCGCAGCCCCCGCCCGGCCAGCACCTCGAGGGCGTCGAACAGCTCCTCGGGATACCCGGGCCGGTTGGCCGAGTACAGCGGGGCGGCGGCATCGAAGGACCGGCCGCGGATGCGGTGCGTTGTGGCCATGCGGCCATTGTTTTCGATCCCCGCCCCCAGCGCCAGGCCTTTGCACTCGGCCGCAGGTTTCGGTTCAGCCGCGGCGGCGCAGGGAGTAGCGGACCAGGGTCAGCGTCTGGACGGCCAGCAGGATCGCGGCCCCGGTTCCGGCCGTCGGGAGGGCGTCCGGCGAGGCCCAGGCCCGGCCGCCCAGTTCAGCGACGCCGACCGCGGCCAGCGCGACCAGGAAGCGGGGCACGAACTCGGCCTCGGTGCCGTGCAGTACGCCCGAGCCGACGACGAAGACGGCCAGCAGGACCGGGATCCAGGGGGCGTCGGGCTCGCGCAGCAGCAGCGCGGCGCCGAACTCCACGGCCAGGACAAGGAAGTTGCGGAGCAACATCGACATGAGCACATCATGCCGGGGATATCCGCGCGCACCCCCGCCGGACCTCCGGCTGAGACCCACCGCAAGGACGGGGCCGCACACAGAGGCAGTGCGCCTCCACGACATGGAGGAGGACGCCGGTTCGAATCCGGCCGCCCCGCCCCCTACCTCGCTTCGTGCCCCGTGGTCCCGAGCCAGGCCGCGGCGGCCGCCAGGGCCGCCCCTCCGGCCGGCAGCGGCAGGCCCAGGAACCCGTGGAAGACTCCCGGGTACAGGTGGACCGTGCAGTCCACCCCCGCCGCGCCCAGCCGGCGCGCGTACGCCAGGCCCTCGTCCCGCAGCAGATCGCAGTCCGCCAGCACCAGCAGCGTGCGCGGGAGTCCCGACAGGTCGCGGGCCCGCAGCGGCGAGACGTGCGGGTGCGCGGGGTCGCCGCCGTACTGTTCCCAGTACCAGGCCATGTGGGCCGCGGTGTGGAAGTGGCCCTGCCCGTACGGCGACACCGACGCGGATTCCATCGCCGCATCCAGCGGCGGATAGACCAGCAGCTGGCCCGCCACCAGCTCGGGCGCCCGCAGCGCGGTCACCGCCGCCAGGTTGCCCCCGCTGGAGTCCCCCGCCACCACCACCCGGCCCGGATCGCAGCCCAGCGCGACCGCCCGGGACCTCGCCCACAGCAGTACCGTCAGCGCGTCGTCCGGCGCCGCCGGCCAGGGGTGTTCGGGGGCGAGCCGGTAGCCGGCGGAGACCACCACCGCGCCCGAGCCCGCGGCCAGCGACCGGCACACCGCGTCGTGCGTGTCGAGGCCGCACATCACCCAGCCCCCGCCGTGGAAGTAGACCACCAGAGGGCGGCCCGCCGAGCCCGGCGCGGGGTCGTGGATCCGGACCGGGACACCCGAGGCGTCGCCGTCCCGGACCGCGGCCACCTCCGGGCCCGCCGACCGGCCGCCCACGGCCGCCGCCCGCAGGGCCGTCACGTCCCCCGGCCCCGGGAACGCCGCCGTCATCGCCTCGCACAGCCCCCGGGCCGCGGGAGAAAGGGAGTCGCCCGTCGCGCCGCCGCTCATCGCGCCGTCATCCCCCCGTCCACCGCGAACTCCGCGCCCGTCACGTACGAGGACGCGTCCGAGCAGAGGAAGAGCACCAGCTCCCCCACCTCCTCCGGCCGCCCCATCCGCCCCAGCGGCACGTGCGTCCAGTCCTGCCCGGAGACCGCGGAGATCATCGGCGTGTCGATCGCCCCCGGATGCACCGAGTTGACCCGGATCCGGTCCCCCGCCAGGTCCAGCGCCGCCGACCGGGTCAGCCCGCGCAGCCCGAACTTGGTGGACCCGTACGCCGCGTGGCCCGGGATGCCGACCAGCCCGGCCGTGGAGGAGATGTTCACGATCGAGCCGCCCCCGCCCGCCCGCAGCACCGGAGCCACCGCCCGGATCCCCAGGAACGGCCCCAGCAGGTTCACCCGCAGCAGCGCCTCGAACTCCTCGGGCCGCTGCCGCTCCACGTGGGCCGTGCGCCACACCGCCGCATTGTTGACCAGCGCCGAGACCGTGCCGAAGGCGCGCACGGCCTCCCGTACGACCTCCGCCCAGCTGTCCGCCTCGGCCACGTCGTGCCGTACGTACAGCCCCTGGTCCCCCAGCGAGGACGCGACCGCCCGGCCCTCCTCCTCCCGTACGTCCGTGACGACCACCCGCGCGCCGGCCTCCGCGCACAGCCGGGCCTCCGCCGCGCCCTGCCCGCGTCCGGCGCCCGTGACGACGACGACCTTCCCGTCCAGCGAGACCACCCGTCAGCCCTCCAGTTCGCCTAGTTATTTCTCATAGGCATACTCCTAACAGGCATATCGTGAGGGAGGAAGGGTTGCCGCGGAGACCGGTCGTAGACTGCGGTGCGTGGCAGACGAGACGACCAAGCGCACCCTCCCGGCGACCAGCTGGGCGGTGCTCGGGCTGCTCTCCTTCGGAGAGGAACTCTCCGGCTACGACCTGAAGAAGTGGTCGGACCGGTCGCTGCGCTTCTTCTACTGGAGCCCGTCCTTCAGCCAGATCTACAGCGAGCTCAAGCGCCTGGAGAAGGCCGGCTACGCATCGTCCCGACTCGTCGCGCAGGAGACCGGAACCCGCGAGAAGCGGGTGTACCGGATCACCGACGAGGGCACGGCAGCCGTACGGGCATGGGCCCGCGAGACCCCGGTCGACCCGCCCGTCCTCAAGCACGGGCCGATGCTGCGGCTGTGGCTGGGCCACCTCCTGGAGCCCGGACAGATGCGTGAAGTCCTGCTCCGGCACCAGGAGTTCGCGGAGAAGATGCGCCTGCGGGCGATGGCCGACGCGGAGAGCGCGAAGGACGAGGCCGCCTGGGCGTACCCGGCGCTCACTCTCAAGTGGGCCGAGCGGTACTACGCCTCCGAGCGCGACCTCGCGGCCGCCACGCTCGACGACGTCGCGGCGCTGGAGGGCAGGCGCCCGTAGGTGCGCCCGTCGGTGCGCCGGAAGCGGAGCAGCGGCGCGCACTCCGCGCACCGGGAGCGCCTTGGCGCACGCCCGGGGTTCACCGCCTCAGGCTGACGTACCCTCGGGCCATGACGGGCAGCGCGATCGACCTCCGTAAGATGGAAGCGACCGCTCCGGCGCTCGTGAGCCTCTACAAGAGCGCCGGGCTCTCGCTCCGCAAGCACGGCCTGGAGGGCGGGCGCGCCTCGGTGTACCTGGTCCTGGACTACTCGGGGTCGATGCGCCCGTACTACCAGGACGGCACCGTGCAGGCGCTCGCCGACCGGGTGCTGGGCCTGTCCGCGCACCTCGACGACGACGGCCGCGTGCCGGTGGTGTTCTTCTCCACCGAGGTCGACGCGGTGGAGGAGATCCCGCTCGCCGGACACCAGGGGCGGATCGCGGAAATCGCCTCCCGCCTGGGCCACATGGGCAAGACGGCGTACCACGCGGCGATGGACGCGGTGATCGACCACTATCTTGATTCGGGATCGGCGAAACCCGCTCTCGTCGTCTTCCAGACGGACGGCGGCCCGGTCAACAAGCTGGCGGCGGAGAAGTACCTGTGCAAGGCGGCCCGGCTCCCGCTGTTCTGGCAGTTCGTCGGCTTCGGGCAGACGCGCAGCACCCAGTTCGACTTCCTGCGCCGGCTGGACGAACTGCCCGTGCCGGCCCGGCGGGTGGTGGACAACGCAGGGTATTTCCACGCGGGGCCGGATCCGCGCGAGATGCCGGACTCGGTGCTGTTCGACCGGCTGGTCATGGAGTTCCCGTCCTGGCTGGCGGCGGCCCGCGCGGCGGGCATCGTGCGCACCTGAGCGGCGGGCATCGTGCGCGCCTGAACGGCGACGGCCGGTGCCAGGCGCTTTGATGGGCGTATGACGACGAACAACTGGGCAGCGTTCGAGAAACAGGAACCGGAATTCGCGGCGGCCGTCCAGGCCCGCTTCGCGCAGTACCCGCACCACGTCCTCGGCACCCTCCGCAAGGACGGCTCCCCGCGGCTGGCCGGACTCAATGTCGACATCCGCGGCGGCGAGCTGTGGCTCGGCATGATGCCGGGCTCGATGAAGGCCAAGGACCTGCAGCGCGACCCGCGCTTCGCGCTGCACACCAATCCCGGCGCGGGCGAGACGATGCCGGACGGGGACGTACGGATCTCCGGGCGCGCGATCGAGCTCGTGGACCCGCCCGAGCTGCACCGGTACGCGGAGGAGACGGACACCCCGCACCCCTTCCACCTCTTCCACGCGGACCTGACGGAGGTGGTGCACATCGGCGTCGAGGGCGAGGACCTGGTGGTGCGCTCGTGGACCCCGGCGCACGGGCTGCGCACCATCCGCCGGGGCACCGACGACGAGCCGCCGCGCGAGGAGCCCCACGAGGAGCCGGCCGGCTGACTGCCTGACTGACTGACGAGCCGACTAGCCGACTAGCCGACTAGCCGAAGGCCGGCTCGGCCCGCGCGGGACTGAGAAGAACGGCGGGGTCGATGTCGATCCAGCTGCGGTCGATGTTGATCGTGACCCCGCCGTACGTGTCGTCGTGGCCGCCTCGGTACTGGTGGGCGCGGCGCCGGCCGGCCCACTGGTGCGTACCGGCGGGCAGGCCCATGTCGGCGTCGGAGACCGAGGCCTCGGCGTTCCAGGAGGCGGCCCACAGCACGTCGGGCATGGCCCACGGGGCCTGGTCGTGGTGGGCGCTGAGCGCCTTGGCCCCGGAGCTCGCCGCGACGTAGGCGGCCGCTCGGTAGCCGAGCTCGTGCAGCCGGACCGTCCAGGCGGTGAGGTAGGCGACGACCGGGGGGTCCCAGGTGGTGCGGTCCGTGTAGTTCTCGAGGTCGTTGTAGAGCACCGTGCCCTCGGCCAGACCCAGCGCCCCGGCCGCCTGGGCGGCGCCGTCGGCGGCTTCCTTGCCCTGCTCGTTGGCCTCGGAGGGGTCGGTGGACAGGCCGGTGACGGCGTTGTGCCAGGGCTGCGGGCCGACCCAGAGCGGCATCAGGTGCCAGCCCGCCTCGGCCTGCTGCCGGACCCAGCCGGCGGTGAGCTGCGGCTGGGCGCAGGCCCGGGCCCGGCCGCCGATGTAGATGCCGACGGCGCCGAAGGGGGATGCGGCCCGCCAGCTGTCCATGGCGCCCTGGGCCGGGGCGGTGCAGGCGTCGAAGCCGGCTCCGGTGAAGGGCTCCTGGCCGGCGACGGGCTTCGGGCCGGCGACGGCCGACGCGGGGTCGGCGGGGGCGCCGCCCGCCCCCGCCGCGGCGCCGCCCGCGGTTCGGGCCCGCGCCAGGAGGTCGCGTACGGCGTCGGGCGCGGTCCCGTACGAGACGGTGGCCATCACCCCGGACCGGCGCAGGGCGTACCGGACCTCGTTGCTGTGGCCCTGCGGCTCCGGGATCCCGCCGGGGCCCTCGGCCCGCAGGGTCGGGATGTCGGCGCGCGGCGGGGCCCCGTCGAGCGGCTCCAGGTGCAGGGTGTCGGCGCGGGTGCGGACGGCCCGGCCGGTGCATTCGGCCTGTGTGCCGGCGTGCCCGAGGTACAGGGTGGGCAGGTCCAGGCGCAGGCAGGTGTCGGGGTTTCGCTCGAGGTCGACGACCCGCCAGTGGCCGGGGACGGTGAGGCGCAGCCCGTGGTAGTCGATGGTTGCCGGGGCCGGCCCGTCGGCGACGGCGGGCAAGGCGGGCGCGAGCAGAGCGGCGCCGAGCAGGCAGGACAACATCGATTTGGAGGGCATGCGCCCCACAGTTACCAGACGCAGCCGCCCCGAACTGCCGCGCTTCCACTGCCCACTTGGCCCGTCCGGCCTACACGCCGCCGGCCTCGCTCCGCCCAGCCGGGGCCCGAAGTCCCCGGTACCGCCGGGCCGGCCGGCGCCGCAGCACGGCGGCGCTCCCGGCAGCACCCTGCCGGGGGTCACCCGCACGAGCGACCGGTGTCGGCCCCGTCACGTGACGCCCCGGAAGGCGTACCCGCACACCACTCTTCTTCTGGCTCGCGAGTTGGTGACGCAGGCGGCTTGGTGCGCGCGCGAGAGCCGTGCATATGATCGAACTCTTGCCGACGGGGAGGCCGAACATGGCGGGAAATTTCGATCAGGAGTGGGGTTCGGGCGCAGGCGTCGCGGACCAGCACGTGGGCATGCGGCTGAACCATGTGCCGACGGAGCCCTCGGGTCCGGGGCCGTCGGCTCCGCCCGTGTACGGGCCGTTCGCTCCGGGCAAGGGGCCTGGCGACTTCGCCTCGACGCCGGCGGACAAGCAGGCGGCGGCGGGCACGATCGAGAACGAGCTGCAGCCGAACACGAAGAAGGCCGCGGAGCACGCGGACGACGCCACCAACGCCGCCCACAAGGGCTTCGACGGGTGGGACACCGCCGCCGGTCTGAAGAAGGTGTCGGACACCTGGGACCAGCAGGTGAAGAACCTGATGGCCCGTCTGGACGCGGAGAAGACCGCACTGCGCGGGGCCTCGGGTCTCTTCGTACGCAATGACACCGCTGTGTACAACCAGTTCGGCACGCAGTCGAAGCTGAACGGTTTCTAGGGGGCTGCGGTGCTGAACTACCACGAGGTCATGACCACGGATCTGGGCCTGCTGACGACGGCCGCAGGCAAGTGGGAGGCGATGGCGGGCGAACTGCAGAAGGTCGAGACCCGCTACGGCGACTCCGTCCAGAAGATCACCATGGGCGACAGCTGGGCCGGTGTCAGCGCCGGTTCCGCCAAGTCGGGTTTCGCGGGGACCCGCTACGAATACTCGGCCGCGCAGATCCAGGCCAAGGCGATCGGAAGCCTGCTGCGGGACGCGCACGAGAAGTTCACCGACCTCAAGCAGAAGCTCGAAAGCGCGCGCGACGACGCGATAGCCGCCGGCATGACCGTCTCGGAGCAGGGATACGTCGCCTTCGACTGGAGCAGGCTCACTGCCTCCGAGCGCAGCGCCTACCACCACGACCCCGACGGCGAGGCCTCCATACGCACGGCCGTCACCAAGTGGCAGCAGCACGTCGACGACCGGGTGAAGGCCGTCGCCGAGCTCGACCAGAACGTCAAGCTGGCCCTCGACGCCGTCGTCGTGGACAGCAACAAGGACGCTCTGGGCAAGGGCGCCGACATGTCGCTCAGCGGGTTCAACGCGGGCGCCGAGGGCGACCTGACGAAGGCCGTGAAGGCCGCACAGGCCGCGAAGGCCGACGCGTCCGACGTCAAGCCGCGCGAAGACCCCCTCAAGGTGACCGGACCCGATGTGGGCTTCTCGATCAGCGGCGTCAAGAACGGCAAGGAGGGCGGGGTCAAGGCCTACGCCGACCTCTTCCACCTGAACGCGGAGGGGAAGTCGACCAAGGGCGGGATCGACTTCTCCGGGGTCTACGACGTCTACGGCGGAGCCAGGTCCACCGCGAACTACGGTTTCACCAACAAGGGCCTCACCGGCAAGGCCGAGGTGTCTGCGGGAATCCGGGAATTGGTGGGGGGCAAGGCCGAGTACGGGTACCTCGGCGCCTACGAGCGGACCGAGGTCTTCGCCGGTGGCGAGGCAGCGGTCAGTGCCGGGGCGGGCCAGGACGGCCTCAACGCCGGCGCGAAGGCGTTCGCCGGCGCGAAGGCCAGCGTCGCCGGAGGCGGCGAGCTCGCCGGCATCGGCGCCGGCGGCACGGCCGAGGGCTGGGCCGGCGCGGGAGCGGAGGCCAAGGTGACCTTCGGCAAGGAAGACGACGGCAAGTGGCACGTCGGCGGCAAGGTGGGTCTCGCCCTCGGGCTGGGCGGCTCCGTGGGAGGGGAGTTCACGATCGACCCCCACAAGGTGAGCGATGCCTTCGGCGATGCCGCCGACGCGGTCGGCAGTTGGTTCGACTGATGTACGTTTCCCGTCTCCACGGAAGGAAGGCCCCAGATGCCCACGACACTGCCCGTGCCGATCGAATTCAGCCTGCCGGAGGGCTGGCAGGCGGCGCCGCCGGACGAGGTCGGCGCTCCGGAAGTGGCCTTCATCGCCCTGCATCCCCAGCCGGATGACGGGTTCACCGCCAACATCACCGTCGACGGCGACTTCCTGCCGGACGAGACGACGCTGGAGGAGCTCGCCGACGCTTCGGTGGCGCGTGTGCGCGGGGCCGCCGAGTCCGTGACGGTGGTCGCCCGCCGCGAGATCGGCTCCGCGGCCTCGCCGGGCCTGACGCAGCGCCTGGCCCTGACGGCCGTCGTCGCCGGCGTGCGCCGCGACCTCGTCCAGTCCCAGGTCTACATGGCCATCACGGATCTCACGGACCCGCACAAGCGCGCGCTGATCCGGTTGATCCTGACCGCCACCGCCGCACAGCACGACAGCGTCCTGGCGGACTTCCAGGGGTTCCTGCGCACCGTACGCCCGGACACCGGAACGGAGACCTGACGATGGGTCTGTTGGACAGGTTCACCGGCACCCAGTACCCGGACGGCGGCGCCGCACCGCTGTCCGCCCCGGAGGTCCGGGAGGCGCTGCTCGCGATCAACAGCCCGGACAAACCGTACGTCGTGCGCACCGCCCGGCCCGCGGAGAAGGCCGACCTGGTGGCGGAGTGGCGGGTCCTGGAGCCCGCCTGGCGCACCTTCTTCCTCACGTCCCGGCTGGACCGGACCCTCAAGACCAGGATGCGCCTGGTCCCCGGCAAGCACGAGGTGCGGGCCCTCGACGAGCAGCTGGAGGTCACCTGGGTCGGGGACACCCCCAGGCTGGCCACGTCGGCCGAGTACAGCAGAGGGCAGGTGACCACGGTGTCCAAGCGGTGGACGATCGAGCGGGGACCCGACGGCCGCCGGCACATGGTCGAGGATTTCAGCTTCGACACGCAGGAGATGAAGGTCCCCCTGCAGAAGGCGGTCCTCGGCGCGGGATGGACCTGGCGCGGAGTGCTGTTCAGGCTGTGAACCGGCGCGGCCCGGGCCCGCAGGGCCGCCCGGCACCGGGAGCCGGACCCGTCGGCGGCCGAGCGTCTCACCCCGCCGCCGTGCGCGACCCCGGCCCGCAACACGCCACAGCGCCCGTCATCCCTGGTCGGGGACATGACGGGCGCCGTGTCAGAGTTCCGCACGCCGTTGTACGGACCGTATGAGGGGTCCTCCCCGAGGGGAGGGGCCTTGCTGGGGCGCCGGCCACGCACCGCCGGCCGGAGGGCGGCGCAGCCGGGCGATGCCCGGGAGGCCGCCTGCGGCCGAGCGGTGCGAGCGTGGCGTGGGGGTCAGACCATCAGGGAGCGGTCCGTCGGCTTGACCGGGTACGGGAGGGTGCTGCTGCCGGTCAGGAAGCGGTCCACGCCGCGGGCGGCCGAGCGGCCCTCCGCGATCGCCCAGACGATCAGGGACTGGCCGCGGCCCGCGTCGCCGGCGACGAAGACGCCGTCCACGTTGGTCGCGTACGACGCGTCGCGGGCGACGTTGCCGCGCTCGTCGAGGTCCAGGCCGAACTGCTCGACCAGGCCGTTGGACCGGTCGGTGCCCGTGAAGCCCATGGCCAGGGTGACGAGCTGGGCCGGGAGGACCCGCTCGGTGCCGGGCTTCTGGGTCAGCTTGCCGTCCACGAACTCGACCTCGACCAGGTGCAGGGCCTGGACGTTGCCGTCCTCGTCGCCCTCGAAGTGGGTGGTGGAGACGGAGTAGACCCGCTCGCCGCCCTCCTCGTGCGCCGAGGTGACCTTGTACAGCATCGGGAACGTCGGCCAGGGCTGGTTCGCGTTCCGCTCCTCGCCGGGCTTCGGCATGATCTCCAGCTGCGTGACCGAGGCCGCGCCCTGGCGGTGGGCGGTGCCCACGCAGTCCGCGCCCGTGTCGCCGCCGCCGATGACGACCACGTGCTTGCCCTCGGCCGTGATGGGGGGCGCCACGAAGTCGCCCTCCTGGACCTTGTTGGCCAGCGGCAGGTACTCCATCGCGAAGTGGATCCCGCGCAGGTCGCGGCCCGGGACCGGCAGGTCGCGGGAGACCGTGGCGCCGGCCGCGATGACGACCGCGTCGAACCGCTTGCGCAGGTCGGTCGCGGACAGGTCGCGGCCGATCTCGATGCCGGTGCGGAACTTGGTGCCCTCCGCGCGCATCTGCTCGATGCGGCGGTTGATGTGCACCTTCTCCATCTTGAACTCGGGGATGCCGTAGCGGAGCAGGCCGCCGATGCGGTCCGCGCGCTCGTACACCACCACGGTGTGGCCGGCCCGGGTCAGCTGCTGGGCCGCGGCCAGACCCGCGGGGCCCGAGCCGATGACGGCCGCCGTCTTGCCGGACAGCCGCTCGGGCGCCTGCGGGGTGACGCTGCCGTTGTCCCACGCCGTGTCGATGATCGAGACTTCGACGTTCTTGATCGTGACGGCCGGCTGGTTGATGCCGAGCACACACGCCGACTCGCACGGGGCGGGGCACAGGCGGCCCGTGAACTCCGGGAAGTTGTTCGTGGCGTGCAGGCGCTCGGAAGCCGCCGACCAGTCCTCGCGGTACGCGAAGTCGTTCCACTCCGGGATCAGGTTCCCGAGCGGGCACCCGTTGTGGCAGAACGGGATGCCGCAGTCCATGCAGCGCCCGGCCTGCTTGCTGATGATCGGGAGCAGCGAGCCCGGGACGTAGACCTCGTTCCAGTCCTTCAGCCGGTCGGCGACCGGACGGGTACAGGCGGTCTCGCGCTGGGTGGTGAGGAAGCCCTTCGGGTCAGCCATGGGTCGCCGCCTCCATCATCTTCTCCGTGGTCTCGGACTCCGAGAGTCCGGCCAGCTCAGCGGCGTCCTTGGCGGCGAGCACTGCCTTGTACGTGGTCGGGATGATCTTGCTGAAGCGTTCCGCCGAGACGGACCAGTCAGCCAGGAGCTTCGCGGCCACGGTCGAGCCGGTCTCCTGCTCGTGGCGGCGCACCACATCGTGCAGCCACTGCTTGTCGGCGTCGGACAGGGCCTCTATGGCGCCCACGTTGCCGACGTTGACGTTGTTGACGTCGAGGTCGACGACGTACGCGACGCCGCCCGACATGCCGGCCGCGAAGTTGCGGCCCGTCTCGCCGAGTACGACGGCGCTGCCGCCGGTCATGTACTCGCAGCCGTGGTCGCCCACGCCCTCCGAGACGACCAGGGCACCGGAGTTGCGGACGCAGAAGCGCTCGCCGGTGCGGCCGCGCAGGAACATCTCGCCGCCGGTGGCGCCGTAGCCGATGGTGTTGCCGGCGATGGTCGAGTACTCGGCGAGGTGGTCGGCGCCGCGGTCCGGGCGGACCACGAGCCGGCCGCCCGACAGGCCCTTGCCGACGTAGTCGTTGGCGTCGCCCTCCAGGCGGAGGGTGATGCCCTTCGGCAGGAAGGCGCCGAAGGACTGGCCGGCCGAGCCGGTGAAGGTCAGGTCGATGGTGTTGTCGGGCAGGCCCGCACCGCCGAACTTCTTGGTGACCTCGTGGCCGAGCATGGTGCCGACGGTCCGGTTGATGTTCCGGATGGCGACCTGGGCGCGGACCGGCTGGGCCGCCTCGGCGGAGTCGGCGTTCAGCGCGTCGGCCGCGAGCTCGATCAGCTCGTTGTCGAGGGCCTTCTCCAGGCCGTGGTCCTGCTCGATCAGGGCGTGGCGGACCGCGCCCTCGGGCAGCTCCGGCACGTAGAAGAGGGGCTCGAGATCGAGGCCCTGCGCCTTCCAGTGCGTGACGGCCTTGCTGGTGTCGAGGAGCTCGGCGTGGCCGACGGCCTCCTCGATCGTACGGAAGCCCAGCTCGGCGAGGAGCTCGCGCACCTCCTCCGCGATGAACTCGAAGAAGTTGACGACGAACTCGGCCTTGCCGGAGAAGCGCTCGCGCAGGACCGGGTTCTGCGTGGCGATGCCGACCGGGCAGGTGTCCAGGTGGCAGACGCGCATCATGACGCAGCCGGAGACGACGAGCGGCGCGGTCGCGAAACCGAACTCCTCGGCGCCGAGCAGCGCGGCGATGACGACGTCGCGGCCGGTCTTGAGCTGGCCGTCCGTCTGGACCACGATGCGGTCGCGCAGCCCGTTGAGCAGCAGGGTCTGCTGGGTCTCGGCGAGGCCGAGCTCCCAGGGGCCGCCCGCGTGCTTGAGCGAGGTGAGCGGGGAGGCGCCCGTACCGCCGTCGTGGCCGGAGATCAGGACGACGTCCGCGTGGGCCTTGGAGACGCCCGCGGCGACGGTGCCGACGCCGACCTCCGACACCAGCTTCACGTGGATGCGTGCGGCCGGGTTGGCGTTCTTGAGGTCGTGGATCAGCTGAGCCAGGTCCTCGATGGAGTAGATGTCGTGGTGCGGCGGCGGGGAGATCAGGCCGACACCCGGGGTGGAGTGCCGGGTCTTGGCGACCCACGGGTAGACCTTGTGGCCGGGCAGCTGGCCGCCCTCGCCGGGCTTGGCGCCCTGGGCCATCTTGATCTGGATGTCGTCCGCGTTGACCAGGTACTCGCTCGTGACGCCGAAGCGGCCGGAGGCGACCTGCTTGATCGACGAGCGGCGCGCCGGGTCGTACAGGCGGTCCGGGTCCTCGCCGCCCTCACCGGTGTTGGACTTGCCGCCCAGCTGGTTCATGGCGATGGCGAGGGTCTCGTGGGCCTCGCGCGAGATGGAGCCGTACGACATGGCGCCGGTGGAGAAGCGCTTGACGATCTCGGAGACCGACTCGACCTCGTCGATGGAGATCGACGGGCGGTCCTCGCTCTTGAAGCCGAAGAGCCCGCGGAGCGTCATCAGCCGCTCGGACTGCTCGTTCACCCGGTCCGTGTACTTCTTGAAGATGTCGTACCGGCGGTTGCGGGTGGCGTGCTGGAGGCGGAAGACCGTCTCCGGGTCGAACAGGTGCGGCTCGCCCTCGCGGCGCCACTGGTACTCGCCGCCGATCTCCAGCGCGCGGTGCGTGGCCGCGATGCCGGAGACCGGGTACGCCTTGGCGTGGCGGGCGGCCACCTCCTTGGCGATGACGTCCAGGCCGGCGCCGCCGATCTTGGTGGCGGTGCCCTGGAAGTACGCCGCGACGAACTCCTCGTTCAGGCCGACGGCCTCGAAGACCTGGGCGCCGCGGTAGGAGGCGACGGTGGAGATGCCCATCTTGGACATGACCTTCAGGACGCCCTTGCCGAGCGCGTAGATCAGGTTCTTGATGGCCTGCTCCGGCTCCAGTCCGGACAGGAACGTACCGGCGCGCAGCAGGTCCTCGACGGACTCCATGGCGAGGTACGGGTTCACGGCCGCGGCGCCGTAGCCGATGAGCAGCGCGACGTGGTGGACCTCGCGGACGTCACCGGCCTCGACCAGCAGGCCCACCTGGGTGCGCTGCTTGGTGGCGATGAGGTGGTGGTGCACGGCGGAGGTGAGCAGCAGCGACGGGATCGGCGCGTGCTCGGCGTCCGAGTGGCGGTCCGAGAGGACGATCAGGTGGGCGCCGTTCGCGATGGCCGCGTCGACCTCGCCGCGGATCTCCTCCAGGCGGGCTGCCAGTGCCTCGCCGCCGCCGGAGACCCGGTAGAGGCCCGAGAGGGTGGCGGCCTTCATGCCCGGCATGTCGCCGTCGGCGTTGACGTGGATGAGCTTGGCCAGCTCGTCGTTGTCGATCACCGGGAAGGGCAGGGTGACGCTGCGGCAGGACGCGGCGTTCGGCTCCAGCAGGTTGCCCTGCGGGCCCAGCGAGGACAGCAGCGAGGTGACGAGCTCCTCGCGGATGGCGTCCAGCGGCGGGTTCGTGACCTGCGCGAAGAGCTGCGTGAAGTAGTCGAAGAGCAGCCGGGGGCGCTCGGACAGCGCCGCGATCGGGGAGTCCGTGCCCATGGAGCCGAGCGGCTCGCCGCCGGTACGGGCCATCGGCGCGAGGATGACGCGCAGCTCTTCCTCGGTGTAGCCGAAGGTCTGCTGGCGGCGGGTGACCGAGGCGTGGGTGTGCACGATGTGCTCGCGCTCGGGCAGGTCCGTCAGCTCGATCTCGCCGGTCTCGAGCCATTCGGCGTACGGGGCGGCGCCGGCCAGCTCGGCCTTGATCTCGTCGTCCTCGATGATCCGCTTCTGGGCGGTGTCGACGAGGAACATCTTGCCGGGCTGGAGGCGGCCCTTGCGGACGACCTTGGCCGGGTCGATGTCGAGCACGCCGACCTCGGAGCCGAGGACGACGAGGCCGTCGTCGGTGACCCAGTAGCGGCCGGGGCGCAGACCGTTGCGGTCGAGGACCGCGCCGACCTGGGTGCCGTCGGTGAAGGTGACGCAGGCCGGGCCGTCCCAGGGCTCCATCAGCGTGGAGTGGTACTGGTAGAACGCGCGGCGGGCCGGGTCCATGGAGGTGTGGTTCTCCCACGCCTCCGGGATCATCATCAGCACGCTGTGCGGCAGCGAGCGGCCGCCGAGGTGCAGGAGCTCCAGGACCTCGTCGAAGGAGGCCGAGTCGGAGGCGTCGGGGGTGCAGATCGGGAAGATCCGCTCCAGCGCGCCGTCGCCGAAGACGCCGGAGGCCAGCTGGGACTCGCGGGCCTTCATCCAGTTGCGGTTGCCCTTGACCGTGTTGATCTCGCCGTTGTGCGCGACGAAGCGGTACGGGTGGGCCAGCGGCCAGGACGGGAAGGTGTTCGTCGAGAACCGCGAGTGGACCAGGGCCAGCGTCGAGGCGAAGCGGCGGTCGGAGAGGTCCGGGAAGAAGGGCTCGAGCTGGCCGGTGGTCAGCATGCCCTTGTAGACGATGGTGCGGGCGGAGAGCGAGGGGAAGTAGACCCCGGCCTCGCGCTCGGCGCGCTTGCGCAGCACGAACGCCTTGCGGTCCAGCTCGATGCCCGTGCTGCCTCCCCCGGACTCCGTCCGGGAGGTGCCCCCACTCACGAAGAGCTGCGAGAAGGCCGGCATGGTGGCGCGGGCGCCGTTGCCGAGCAGGTCAGGGGTGACCGGGACCTCGCGCCAGCCGAGAACCGTCAGGTTCTCCTCGGCGGCGATGGCCTCGATCTGCTCCACGGCGACGGCCTGTGCGGTGCCGTCGGCGGGGAGGAAGGCGATGCCGACGGCGTACGCGCCGGCCTCGGGGAGCTCGAAGCCGGCCACCTCGCGCAGGAACGCGTCGGGGACCTGGGAGAGGATTCCGGCGCCGTCGCCCGAGTCGGGCTCGGAGCCGGTGGCGCCGCGGTGCTCGAGGTTCCGCAATACGGTCAGGGCCTGCTCAACGAGGGTGTGGGTGGCCTCGCCGGTGAGGTTCGCCACGAATCCGACGCCGCAGGCGTCCTTCTCGTTGCGCGGGTCGTACATGCCCTGCTGGGCGGGGCGACCGTCCATGGGCGACCAGGCGGTGGTGCTGAGGCCGGTCGCGGAGTGCGTGGATGCGGAACGCATCGGCTCTCCCGTCGTCGTCGTGGCATATGTGCATAGCCGAGGGACGACGTTGGCCCTCTGCGAAATTTCGTGCAGGTTACATGATGACGTCTATCCCGAGAAGCGGATACGGCGTTTCACCATGCGGACACTGCGCGCAGCGAAATAAGCAGAAAAAAGGGGGACTTAGCGGAGACCCGAGGATTCAAAGGACGGAAGTGCTCAGCACCCAAGAACTCAAGGATTCACGACATATCAGGGGTCGCCCGGTGAAGGTCCCGGCACCGGAGGCATCGTTGCCTCTGAGCGCCCTGGTCTGATGCCCGGCGGACACGGAGTCGAAACCGCCGGGTAACGAACTACTTATGCAGCACGCCGCATAGTGTGCCACTGCCTGCGGCGTCAGCCTACGGCTCCGCCGATCCAGGTTCCCAGGACGTACGTCACACCGGCGGCCGCGCCGCCGAGCAGCAGCTGCCGCAGGCCGCTGTACCACCAGGTCCGCGCGGTGACCCGGGAGACGACCGCGCCGCAGGCGAAGAGCCCGGCCAGCGCGAGCAGCACCGCGGGCCACAGGGACGTGGCGCCGAGCAGGTACGGCAGTACGGGCAGCAGCGCGCCCAGCGCGAAGGAGCCGAAGGACGAGACCGCGGCGACCATCGGCGACGGCAGGTCGTCGGGGTCGATCCCGAGCTCCTCGCGGGCGTGGATCTCCAGCGCCTGCTCGGGGTCGCGGGACAGCTGCATGGCGACCTCGCGGGCGAGGGCCGGCTCGACGCCGCGCGATACGTACAGCTCGGCCAGCTCCTCCATCTCGTCGACGGGGTGCTTGCGCAACTGCTGGCGCTCTATGTCGAGTTCGGCGAGGACCAGCTCGCGCTGCGAGGCGACGGAGGTGTACTCGCCGGCCGCCATCGAGAAGGCTCCGGCCGCGAGGCCCGCCAGCCCGGTGATCACGATGGTCTGCGGGGCGACGGCGCCGCCGGCCACGCCGGTCATCAGGGCGAGGTTGGAGACGAGCCCGTCCATGGCACCGAAGACGGCCGGCCGCAGCCATCCGCCGTTGACGTCGCGGTGGGTGTGGTTGTCGCGGTGGGCGGTGTGCAGCGGTGCTTCGATGTCGATGATGGACATGCGGCGTATCTCCCCTTTTCGTACGAGTGGGTACGCGAAGGCGACGCGCAGGCATCCACTCCCCCTGAACACCTCGAAACTACGCACGATTTCTGCCGCCCGCCAGCAAGGAAGGCCGTACTTACCTGGGGTTTCACGGGTCGGCGACCGGGTGACGGGGGTATGGGCGGGGTGTTTCGCGGCGAGCGACAAACCACATGCCATGGCACAAATCCCCCATGGGCTCAAGATGGGTCCCATCAAATGGAGAGGCGCGTCATGGAGCTGATTGCATCCCATCCGCAGGTCCTCCTCGAACGGGCCAGGGGCGCTCTTCTGGGCCTCGCGGCGGGTGACGCGCTGGGGGCCCCCGCCGAGAACATGAAGCCCTCGGAGATCCGGGCGAAATGGGGCCGCATCGAGGGCTTCGTGTCGGAGGATCCGGCGGGCACCGACGACACCGAGTACGCGATCTTCTCGGGGCTGCTGCTGGCCCGCCACGGGTCGGCGCTGACCGTCTCGCACGTCGAGCGGGCCTGGCACCACTGGATCGCCGACCTCGACGAGGGGCCGTTCCGCGGGGCGGGCTTCAGCGAGCGCGGCACCCTGGAGAACCTCCGCCGGGGGCTCGCGGCCCCCATCTCCGCACAGCACCGCCACGCCTGGTCGGACGGCCTGGCGATGCGGGCGGCCCCCTTCGGGGTGTTCGCCGCGGGCCGCCCCGCCGAGGCCGCCCGGCTGGTCGCGATCGACGGCAGCGTGAGCCACGACGGCGAGGGCATCTACGGCGGCCAGGCGGTGGCGGCCGGCGTCGCCGCGGCGATGGCCGGCGGCAGCCCCGCGTCCGTGGTCTCCGCCGCGCTGTCCGTCATCCCGTCGGACTCCTGGACCGCCCGCTCGCTGCGCCGGGCCGTCACGGCGGCCCCGCGCGGCGAACGGGCGGTGCGCTCCGCGGTGGTGATCGGCGGCTACCCGTGGACGGACCTGGCCCCGGAGGCGGTGGGCCTGGCCTTCGGGGCCTTCGCGGCCTGCGGCGGCGACTTCACCGCTTCGGTGCTGACGGCGGTGAACATGGGCCGCGACGCGGACACCACGGCGGCGGTGGCGGGCGCCCTCTCCGGCGCCCTGTCGGGAGTCGCCGCGATCCCGGCGGCCTGGGCGGCGGCGATCGGCCCGGTCCGGGGCAGCTGCCTCCCCTCGATGCGGGGCTACCACGTCCTGGACATCGCGGACCTCCTCACCCCGGAAACCGAGCCGGCCCGATGACCCCAGACCCAGAAACCCCGCCCCCGGGCGAAGCCCACAACCAGCACCCGACTCCGCCGGCCCCGGCCCCGTGGGCGGATCCGGGTCCGCCCACGGCTCCGGCCCAGCCACTGGCATCCGCCCCAGGCGGCACCCCGGCCCCCGCATCGACACCCGGCACGTCCCAGCCACTGGCATCCGCCCCAGGCGGCACCCCGGCCCCCGCATCGACACCCGGCACGTCCCAGCCACTGGCATCCGCCCCAGGCGGCACCCCGGC